>JAXHTB010000239.1:0-6052 GCA_034190185.1 Spirochaetota bacterium
TAAGTTTTTCAAATAAATAATGTATCTGCCTTGCTGTACATTTAAAATTTAATACAATAAATCTCTATGAATGTGGAAACCATTTACAATCTAATATTACTGTAGATTCCAGCATTTCGCTACGCTTCAACTGGAATGACTACTTACTTTTAAGACAAACCCTTAAGTCTCTGGTTGTAAGATCTTTTGGCAGATATATTTTTCCAAGAGATCCACTATGATTAGGTCTTACCCAGTAATATTATAATTATGAATCAGGAATGTAATTTTAATTTTTAAATATTTTTCTTGATAATTAGGTTATAATATTACTGGATATTAGATTTTAAGTCATTTGATAAGCGGAAGCATTGTTAACTATGGCCTTTCAGCAATCTTGATTTTCAGCTTGATTCTCTTATTTTTCCTCCAAACTTCAATATTTACAACTTCACCTATAGCTTTTTTTTCTATTGACTCTATAAGAGATTGAAGGTCGTCAATCTTATTATTATTTATACCAAGAATTATATCTCCAGTTTTTACGCCGCCCTTATCTGCCGGACTTTTTTTCTCAACATCAATAACAACTGCTCCTGTTACGGATCTCAGACCGGCTTCTTCAGCATAATCATCTGTTATAGGGAGGAGCTGAACTCCAATATAACCCCTGATTATCTTTTTATGTATTTTAAGCTGATCTAATATCTGTAATGCATCGTCAATTGGAAATGCAAAACCTATCCCTACGCTGCCGCCACTTTCAGATATGATCATCTTATTTATGCCAATTACCTCCCCATCAATATTTATGAGAGGTCCACCTGAGTTGCCGGGATTGATGCTTGCATCTGTTTGTATATGAGATTGTGGATATCCCATGAGATCAACATCCTTTCGACCTACAGCGCTAATAACGCCCACAGTAAATGTTTTATCAAGACCAAAAGGATTCCCTATGGCAATTGCCCAATCACCAACCATACATTCCGATGTCCCAAAAAAAACAGGCTTTAATTTTTCCTTGGGTTTTATCTTGAGCAGAGCAATATCAGTTCTTTCATCACTTCCAATAATTACAGCACTATAAGTATTACTATTTACCATTACTTCAATTTTATCAACACCATCAATAATGTGATGATTTGTGCCTATATAACCGTCTTTTGTTAATATAAAACCCGAGCCTAATCCGATCCTTTTTTCTGAGAATTGACCTTGATTTCCACCGCCGAAAAAGAATTGGTATAAAGGACTTAATTGAATCTGCACAGTCTGTTCAGTAAGAATGGACACTACGCGTTCATTATACAGTTCATAAATCTTTCTAAAAGCATCCTGCACCATGACTGCATTTGATGTGTCTTTGTTGTTTTTTATCGGTGATTGTTGAGTATTAAAGTTATTTTGCCCATAAATATTATAATTTATACAAAGTAATAATAATACAAAAACATGAGCTAAATATTTCTTTTTAAGAAAGCTCTCAATTATAGTATGATTCATCTGCTTCTCCATTCTTAATAAATACTTTTAAATTTATAGTGTAAGCGCCTTCTTTAGATTTATTGATTGGAATAATTTATTTGAAAGATAGGCTGGTCAACACCCTTTTCATTGTTTCTATTAACTCATGCCAATAATTCATCTTATATACTCCCTATAATATAAATACGTTAATTGTAAATCTTGATGGGTGAAAGCATTATCTTTCTTTAAGCTCTTAACCTGCTCCCATTAGTTAATAATCTCAAATCTCAATTAACTTCAATTGCAATTTTTTTTGGTTTTGCCTCTTCCTTCTTTGTTAGGGAAAGTGTAAGAACCCCATTATCCATATTTGCTGATATCTTATTGCTGTCAATATTGTTCCCAACTGTAAAGCTTCTATGATAGTTATGCAATTTATACTCACTGTACTTCATTTTTTGTTGATTTTGTACAGATTCGTCTATAGTGCCTTTTATCTCCAGAATGTTGTCATTTATTGTAATATCAACATTCTCTTTTTTTATGCCCGGCATGTCGGCCTTAATCACATACTCGTTTTCTGTTTCATAGATATCCGCTAAAGGCACTATGACATTCTCGGGATTATCATAAGCGTCCTTTTTAATCTTGGTGACTGATGTTGGCATTTTTATTTCCTCCTTTATTTATTATTGTATCTTGATCTTTTTGGGACCTGCTTCCTCATTTTTCTCTAAAGTTATGCGCAATATTCCATCCTTTAATGCAGCTTTTACTTTTTCATTAATTACATGATAAGGAAGCTTAATCGATTTTTTAAATTTTCCAAAATCTCTTTCTCTGCGAATATATGGCTTGTCTTCAATATCGCTTTTTCTTTCACCCTCAATTGTAAGAACATCATTTTGAATCTCAATATTGATATCATTGGGATTTACGCTTGGCATTATTGCACTCAGCTCAAGGGTTTTGTCATCCTCGGCAATATTTATATAGGGGAATTCGATGTTTCGAGAGGCGTATTCAGGAAGCCTATAAAAATTATCATCAAATACATTCTTCAGTTTGAATAAATCATTAAAGAGATTGTTTGTTGTGTACATTTTAATTCCTCCAATAAGGTATATATTAATTTACTTGTATCTGAATCTTCTTTGGTTTTACTGATTTTTCCTTAGGAATATTTATATTCAAAATTCCTTTTTTGAAATTGGCCTTGATCTCATCAGTATTAATTCCATCGGGCATTGCAATCGATCTGCTGAAGGATCCGAATTTTCTTTCGGAAAATACTACACTCTTATTTTTATCCTTCTCCTCTATTTCTTCTTTCTTTTCCCCTGATATAGTCAGCATATTGTTATCAAGTGAAACTTGAATATCCTTTTCATCTATACCCGGCATTTCAGCTATTATTTGAATTGATTTTTCATCCTCTTCCATATCGAACTTTGGATTCCAATCGCTTTGAAACAGGGTTGAAGGCGTAAAAGCGAAAAAGTCTTCGAATAATTTGTCAAACCTGTTCTTAAATGTGTTCAGGGATAAATGCGAGTCTCTTTTTGCAATATTTTTTTCCATGGGAACCTCCATTAAATATTTTTATCTTGGGACGTGTTGACATCTTTAATTATTAGAGTCACTTCCCTCAGGAATTATCTCATACTCTGGAGATTGAATTCCTTAATATATAGAATTATATTACATATGACTAAAATTTATGGAATAGGCGAATAGATATTTCTTTATGGTAATTTGTATAAATTGTAATAGGGGATTTTCCTACTCTACTAGAGTTGTCTTTTATAGGAAAAACTCCTATATATAAAAAGAGATTTTACTATATGATAATACCTTAATCCCTATTGTAATTGAAAGTCAAATCAGGTAACTACTTAAGCTGTCCTTTTGAAATATTTGTAGATTGGGTAAGAGTATATTACTCAGTCCCCCACTTTAGAAGGATTGAAAGAACAATCGTTACTCTCTATGAGTGGGACAATAATAAATTTTTAATAGTGGAACTGAGTAGTTACAGGTAATGAAAAAATCATCTTGCTTAATAAATAACATCATACGCGAAAACAGATGGAAATGTATTTATAAAGAGCAGGCACCTATAATTGCTACTGCCATACATAAAGGGCATTATATCGATAATGAAATCCTCGAGCAAATGATAATACCTGAGGAGGATCGGCTTCGAGAGGAGGATCCATATACAGAACTTTTTGCATCTATCTGCGAAAATAAAATAATCATTCAGCTATCGCGCTTTATGGTGGATATGAACCGACCGCAGCATAGGGCAGTATACCTGAACCCCGGGGAATCATGGGGCATATCGGTTTGGAAAAAGCCTTTAACAAATAAATCGATTCGATATTTGGATAAATTATATCTGCAATTCTATAATGATATTAGAAAATATCTTGATATTTTCAAGAATGAATTTAATCATTTTGTAATTCTTGATATCCATTCATATAATCATCAGCGTTCAGGTCCAGAAGAGATGCCTGATGATCCGAAGGTTAATCCAGACATTAATGTTGGAACCGGCACAATGCAGACAAAAAAATGGAGGATACTAATCGACCAATTTATACATAATCTTGGCGGGCAGCACATTAATGGCAGGAGACTTGATGTACGTGAAAATATCAAATTTCAGGGCGGATATTTTCCGAAATGGATTCATAATAATTATATGGAAAATGCATGTGTGCTATCGATTGAGATCAAAAAAATATTTATGAATGAATGGACAGGCGAGGTCAATTATGAAAAGGTTGATGCCGTTAAAGAGGCATTAAGATCTACTATCCCTGGAATTTATGATGAATTGTCAAAATTAACAGAATAGCAGGATTACAGTTATAAAAACCCAGATATTAACAGATAAAATAATAAAAAAACTAGAAAATGATGAATCGGTGATGCAGAAGTTGCCGGGCGGAATTAAAATACACATAGACCGCAAACTTCCCTTCTTAATACTATATAGATCAAGGGGTGATTATAGGGACAAAGCTGCTGTGAGATTATTTCGCAGTGAGGCATCCTATTGTATTTTCCAGAATCAAAGTGACTCAAGCAGAGACATTAAGATAATTTTACAGCCTATTATTGCATATTTAACAGATGATTTTGGATCCTTCCTAATTATTGAAATCACCCTTTCAAAAGACGAATCCTCTATTGCAGAAAATGAAATTCCCTCTTTTAAAATCTTCTCATCTCATACAAATACTCCCGAGGTTGTTATTGATACACTGGAGAAGGAGCTGAAAAAATACCGTCATAATAAAATTGAACCTGAAGTGTCAATTCTGAACATGGACCATAAAGAAAATGATTCTTCTTTTATCAATAAAGCTTTTAATGAGCTTGAATGCTTCGTTATTGGTATTGAAGTATCCCCTTTTTTTATAGATAAGGAGACAGGAGATATATACCCTCTTCTTATAAGAAGGCTGGCTCGCTTTTTATCACGGGCCCTTCGAAGATCCATTTACCAGTTTATTCAAAACTATACAAGCCAGCGGCCAGGGAATTACCAGTCTCTCGGTAAAAGGAGCTTTGTAAAGGCTGTATGGGATATTGATAAAAGAATTGCGCATATAGGCAGTCTCTTTGATCCTCTTTTTCTAATAACACCTTATAATGTTGATGAAGCCTGGCAGAAATTCATAAAATCCGGTTTCAGCCAAAAGCCTGTATTCCGGTACAGGCCCTTGCCTGTGGAGCCGGCAAGATTAAAACGGGATCTATTTAAAATCGATCTTGATGTCATTGAGGATCCGGTCCTATTTCGTATCTTTTCAGAAAAACAGATAGAACTGGACAGACAGATATCGATGCTTCAAGATCGGGGCACAAAGAAGTTTCTCTATGGTAGTCTACAGGTTTATGGTGAATTAACTAATAGTCTCTATGAACTTTCCAGAGATCTGTTACAAAAATTTTCCGTATCAGAGAAAGAAAATACTGGAAAAAAGTATTGCAATGCTACGCAGATCAGCACAATTGTACAGAATGAGCTGGAGTATTACAGGAAGCTTAATCCGGAGATAAAAGCTAAGGTATTCATAAAAGATGATATTGCGGGTATTCTGGTATCCCAGGGTGATCTTTATATTGGTTCCAACACGAAAGTTAAGAAATCGCGAATAAAATCGCTGATGAGTCATGAAGTTGGCACTCATATTATTACCTACTATAATGCTCTTGCGCAGCCCTTCATGTTAATTAGATCCGGTTTTGCAGGTTATGAGGAATTGCAGGAGGGTATAGCAATTTTATCAGAATTACTGACCGGAGGTTTGACCACTGAACGACTCAGGACATTAGCAGCGCGAGTAATCACCGCAAAAATGATGAAAGAAGGCGCCGAATTTATAGATGCTTTCAGGCATCTTAACGAGGAATATGGGTTTTCAACTTACAGCGCGTTTATGATATCCATGCGGATATTCCGAAGCGGCGGTTTTACAAAGGATATAATATATATGAAAGGCTTTATTAAACTGCTTGATTATCTTGCCCATTCGGAAAGATTGGAACATCTCTTTTATGGGAAGGTATCACTGGAACAGCTGCC
>JAXHTB010000024.1:0-18953 GCA_034190185.1 Spirochaetota bacterium
CCGTACTAGTATTTGCGGTATCTATATACAAAGCTGCCATATTGCGAGAATGGAAAAGAATTAAGGGAACTCTTACCTTACAGCCTGAGCATGGATAAAATCAAGGAGTTCTTTGCTGAAGATATGATTTAATTCTTATACGTTCTCCGCTCATTGGAGCAGTGTAGTTAGTTTGACGCTTACTTTGAATTTAAAAGTTTGACACAAAAATTGGAATTGTACCAATACCTTCATCCAGCCCTTCAAGGGCTTTGCCTATGACAGTGCCCACCTTGCTGTAGGAGTCGATCTTACCTGCCATACCGCATCCTGGAGTATCGGAAGTGACAATAAAGTCCCCCGGTTTTATACTTTTATTTCTGGCATCAACCCTACATAGAGTCTTCCCCATTAGAACTACTGGATAAATATTCTTCTCCTCCCCGCTATTGTTTATTATCAATGAAGGATTTCCTGATACAATACCTATAATAGATTTATCATAGCTTTTTCTAGACCTTGATAATATCGATTTCCCGTTTTCACCAACAACTAGAAGATCGCCAGGAACTATATGGTATTCCTCATCTACTTCAAACATCTCAACTATATTTACAGGAATGTAGTCCTCATTTGAGCTGTTTTTTAAGAAGATATTTCCTTTAAATACAGATTCCCCATTAACATATAGCGCTTTCCCATTGCCAATAAGACCGAGATTATCGTCATACTCTGAAATTCTGGCATTGCCTTCTGCAACAAGGGAGTAAGAATGTTCACTGGCAAAAACTCCGCCAGCGCCAAATCTGGAAACACCCAGAATACCGCAGCCTTTTACCTCTGCATCTGGATTCCCTGTTGATTGCCCTCTAACTCCAATAAATCTGCTATGTCCAATCACACCATATGAATGTTTTGATTCCTCCACTGATGCGTCAGCAATACCAGTAATACCAACTGCCCCTTGTAAAGCTGATTCATTCTTTGCATAAATAATTGAAGAGTTTACAGAAGGAGGTGTAATCCCGTTGAATTTATCATCCTTTTTGTCAATTATCCTTATCAATCCGGTATGACTATTATATTCGTGGTTTAAGGGTGCGTATTCATGATTGTGATGGAGCGGTTCTCGAGGATCGCTAAGTCTTTTATCGTTAGCCTGAACGGATTTATTCTCCTTTATTTCACCATCTTTAGCAAACTGAACAATACCAGCAACCTCGCAGGTGGCGTATCTCAGTCTTCTGTCATTACCCTGCACCACTACGTCAGGCTTATCCTCCCCGTCCTCAGCGAGTTTAACAATTCCTTTTGATTGTGTTGTCGCTTCCTTCAGTCTTCTGTCATGACCCTGTACTACAACTTCAGGTCTATCCTCCCCGTCCTTTGCGAGTTGAATGATACCTTTATTTGTAGTTGTCGCATCCCTAAGTCTTTTATCACTGCTCTGAACAGCCGCAAGGTTTGTGGTTTCCCCGTCTTTGGCAAATCTCAGTATGCCTTTTTGCTTTGTATTAGCATCTTTTAGCCTTCTGTCATTTCCCTGAACAACGACATCAGGTTTATCCTCGCCATCCTCAGCGAGCTCTACCGTACCCTTAAATTGCGTTGTTGCGTTCTTTAATCTTCGGTCATTTCCCTGGACAACGACATCAGGTTTATCCTCGCCATCCTCAGCGAGTCTAACAATACCCTTAAATTGCGTTGTTGCGTTCTTTAGTCTTCGGTCATTTCCCTGAACAACGACATCAGGATTATCCTCTCCGTCATCTGCAAGTCTAACAATACCCTTATATTTGGTTGTCGCTTCCTTAAGTCTTCTATCATTGCCTTGAACTGCTGCAAGAGAAGACGACTCTCCATTTTCTGCAAATCGCAAAATACCCTTTGCGCTAGTAGTGGCATCTTTTAATCTTTTATCGCTTCCTTGAACAGCGACATTTGGGGAATTTTCACCGTCTTCCGCTAACTCTACTATGCCCTTTGATTGTATAGTCGCATCCTTTAGTCTTCGATCATTCCCCTGTACAACGACATCATGATTGTCTTCTCCGTCATCAGCGAGTCTAACAATACCCTTATATTGTGTTGTCGCTTCCTTTAGTCTTTTGTCGTTTCCCTGCACTACGACGTTTGGATTATCCTCACCGTTTTCTGCAAGTTCTACAATTCCTTTTGTCTGATTTGTCGCTTCTTTTAGTCTTTTGTCGTTTCCCTGCACTACGACGTTTGGATTATCTTCACCGTTTTCTGCAAGTTCTACAATTCCTTTTGTCTGAGTTGTCGCTTCTTTTAGTCTTTTATCATTTCCCTGCACTACGACGTTTGGATTATCTTCACCGTTTTCTGCAAGTTCTACAATTCCTTTTGTCTGGGTTGTCGCTTCTTTCAGTCTTTTGTCGTTTCCCTGCACTACGACGTCTGGATTATCCTCACCGTTTTCTGCAAGCTCTACAATACCTTTTGACTGGGTTGTCGCATTCTTTAATCTGCTATCGCTACCTTGCACTGCAGTTTCTGGTTTAATCTCTCCATCCTCTGCAAGTTCTACAATTCCTTTAGAAAGAGTAGTGGCATCTTTTAATCTTCTATCGTTTCCTTGGATTACACATCCTTGATTGCTCTCGCCATTCTCAGCAAGTCTCACTATGCCATAGGTTGAGTCGGAAGCCTTTTGAAGTCTTTTATCGTTTCCAGTAACAACGCTTAACTCTGAATATATACCATCTTGGCATAGTTTTATTATTCCATGATTTTGACATGTCGCTTCTTTTAGTCGTGAATCATCACCCTGAACAACGCTTCCAGATGTATTTTCTCTATCTTTTGCAAGTTTCACAATTCCAGGACTTAATTCAGTCGCGCTTTTTAACCTAATATCAGAAGCTTGAACTGCTTTGCCAACAGATGTTTCACTATCTTCAGCAAGCTGTACTATTCCAGTGAATATAGTAGTGGCAGGTTTTAGTCTTCTATCGCTTCCTTGAACAGCAGTATTAGGTGATTCTTCCCCATCCTTTGCAAATCTGCTCATTCCAACCTGAAATACTGATGCATAAGGTGTAATTTCTCCGATGTTGTGTGTATGTAGGTTTTCTATTGGTACTCCGTATATTTCAATTCCTGATATCCTTAATCCGAATCTATCGTTTTCCAGCTTTATATTATCCATATCAATATAAATATATCTAACAGGTATGATTTGGAGATTCCATAGATATCTTGTTGAATTTTCAGTTTTGAATTTTTTTTCTTCTATGATTGGGGTCCAGATATTCTTATCAGGAGTTACTTCAATATGAAAATTCTCAGGGAAACCGATTTGAGAATTATTTGGAGATATAAGTATAATCCTGTTAATATGAAGTATTTGTCCTAGATCTATATCTAAGGATTCGCTTCTCTTTGTCTCAATTAATTCAGATTCCCAAAAGGTATCGTTTTTGTTATCTATAAGTTTATCTGTGTCATGGGCAAATGATGATATGCTGCTGGATGATATCTCTTTAATCCCTGATATGCCTGTTAAAAATCTGCCAATATCAGAAAAATATTTAGTCCCAACCTTCCTTGGTTTAGTAATCAGCACTTTTATATATCTGATAAAGGTTATTGGAATGTTCAGAATATATTCAGATGAATCATCAGTTTCTAGATCTTTTTCATAATGGATATTCATCCAGTTTACGCAATCAATACTTCCTTCTATTCTAAAATCGATGGGGAATGCTGTTTTCCCCTCGGAAGAAGGCAATATGTGAATAAAATTTATAGGAACTACATTCTTATAATCTATTATAAAATATTCATAGATCATTGAATTACTCTTATGAGTACGCCAGAAACCATCTTCCTGGAGAATATTCGTTATTGAATGCTTGTGGCTGATCTCGCTGGAAAATTTAGAAATTGTGCCTTCATACAATTTTTTATGGCTGATATTGATATTTGTCATCATCGTCTCCATTTTCAGTTCATGCTATTAACTCATTGCATGATGATTAACTAGTGTCAAATATTTTATTCATAATTGAAAAATGATTGATTTATATTAATAATTATATATTATATCTTTTAATGATCATTATCTATATTTCTTTATACTTTTCTGATACATCAAGCAACAATTTTACAATCTAATAATCTAATATGGAATTCATTGAAGAAAAAACTCCCGACGGTATTACACTTAAAGTAATGCTAAAAAAGGGACACTTTCTTGCATTTAATAGAAGTGGAAGTGTGATATATGCTGATGAGGAAAAGGCCAGTTCAATACATGAGCTTCCTGTAATATTTTTCATGAGCATCTACTTAAAGGTTGAAAGGAGAAAAGAATCTGCTCTGCAGTTCTATAAGATAATAAATAATGAGATTGTAATTCCATATTCAGATTTAAGAGATAATAAAAGATACTATCAGTTTGTTAAGATTAATAAGACAATAGATCTAATTCCTGTATTGATTTATGAGTTTAAGGATATAACAGCTCTTGTTAGAGAGATGGAAAAAGGGACTATACCCAATACAATTGTAGTAGATTCTAATGTTCACAGAGAGGATATCGTTATTTTAAAAAACAGGAATCCTGACGCTACAGTTGTTCTAGCAGGTGAAGGAGATAACAAGCAGAAATGGGAACGGTATAAAAAAAATGATTTAAATAAAAATTATAATAGAAGAGCAGTAGAGGAAACAAACGAAAAGAATCTCAATATGATGTCAGAAAATCCAGTGTTTCTAGCAAGAATACACTTAAGGAAAATGGATATTTCCAAGGTAAATCAATTACTCCTTGATTTTGACATTTCTCCTCTTGAGGCTGAATATATATTACAGTTCATCCATACTATGTTAGAGAAGGAAATAGGCGATGCAATGGATGATATTCAGAAAAATCGGTCAAAATTGATGGCTTTAGTAGATTCATTTCAATTTTATCTATCTCTTTTAAATAAGAATAGTGATGAAGTAAAAAAGATGATTGAAAAGACTGATGATACCATAAGTCTTGCCTCTTATAATACAATCTTAGCAAAGGTTAAACTATTTTTCCCTGAAGAAGAAGAACAGTTGATGTTTATAGAATATGAGAACCTCCTCTTTGAGAAGAAAGATCAGATTCAGAGTAAAAAACACTGAATTTATAAACAGATACTTAATGGATTATGAAAGGAGAGAGGTTTGAAAAAAAATATTGTATTTCTATCGATTTTTTTATTTATTTTTCAGTTTCAACTTTACGGTCAGGAAATAGATAGAAAAACAGAAAAAGATGAAGAAGAAATTTTAATAAAACTACCAGTAAATCTCTACGATTCTCTAACCTTTTCAGATGAGTACTCTCCCTATATCAGGGGTGGGCTAATTTTTATAACCCCACTGTTCTTTACTGTCTACGGTATCACAACCTGGGGATGGGATATTGATAAAGGTTTTACATATAATCCTGAAACATATAAAGGTAAAAATGCAGTTCATGGAGCAGCAGATAAATTTGGACATCTTTATTCTAGTTTTCTATTAAAACGGTTCTCTACATTCCTTTTGCATTCCTCAGGCTCATCAAAAAACAGAGCAAATATTGAGGGCGCCATTTTAGCAGAGCTGATTATGCTCGCAACTGAAATTGCCGATGGATTCTCTCCGGATTATGGTTTTGATATCTATGATTTTATGTTCAATAATATTGGAATTCTAATTGGTATGATTTTTGACTGGTCTCCTCTTTTGGACAGAATATTTACTTTACAATTTGAATATGTTCCTACAAAAGAAATGAGAGAAGAATTTGATCTTATAGATAATCACGATCTTCCTACAGACTATGGCGGCACAAAGTTCATGCTTACTACTAAATTAGCAGGGATACCTTATATCTCTCTAAGTCCATTTCGATATATAAATATCGATTTTGGCTATTATTCAAGAGGATATGATCAAAAATATGTAAAAACAAAGACAAGAAATCTGTTTTTCGGCATTTCTGTGAATTTCTCAATAGTATTTGGTGATATCCTGCCTGTTGGTTATACATCATCAACACTACAGACTTTCTTCAATTATATTCATCTGCCCTGGGATATCGAAGCCAAAAGGATAAAACTTTCGAAAATAGCCAATGAAAATTATGAAGATTAATATTCGGGACAATCAATAAGTATATGAGTCCAAAATCTTTAATTGGAAATTAGGGATTGAATTACTATAGCAAAATAATGAATTTTAAAAAATATTCGACAATATCTATAATTCTATCTATAATCCTGCTTTCTGACATTGCTAAGGTTAACAGCCGTGAGGATAATTTCTATCGGATTTATTTTACATCGCCCTGGAATAAAGGAGTTAGCAGGAATAATCCTGAGACTGCAATCATAAATTTGATTTCACAAACAAAAAGGAGCTTCTTTGGAGCATTTTATGACATATCATCAAAAAAGATAGCTTATGCTCTGCAAAAGGCTCACGCCAGAGGTGTAAAAGTTAAACTTGTAGTTGAAAGGGATAATTATAATAAAAAAGGGATGGGAATTATTAAAAAAGCTGGCATTCCTGTGGTTAAGGATAATAAAAGCGGGTATATGCACAATAAATTTGCAATAGCAGACAAGAGAATACTGTGGACAGGCTCATACAATCTTACAGACAATGGTTCATATAAAAATAACAATAATGCAATTATGATCCTTTCATCTGATCTTTCGAATATCTATCTTAATGAATTTGATGAGATGTTCAGATATAAAATATTTGGAAACAAAAAAGAGAAAAAAGTATTTTCAGGATTGACTAAAAAATACTATGTAAAGATAGGTAATACAAATATAAATGCTTATTTCTCTCCAGAGGACAGCATAGAGAATATTATTATCAAACGGTTAAAAAAGGCAAAAGAATCGATTCACTTTATGGTATTCTCCTTTACAAGCGACAAAATAGGTGAAGAGATGATCCACCAGCACAGGAAAGGTGTAAAGGTCTATGGACTTATGGAAAAACGAGGCGCTAAGAGCAAGTATTCAGAATATATAAAGATGAAAATAGAGGGGATACCTGTAAAACTAGACAGGAATAGATATATTATGCATCATAAGGTTATTGTTATTGACAAAAAAAGGGTTATTACAGGTTCATTCAATTTTTCGAAGAATGCAAACAAAAAGAATGATGAAAATGTCCTGATAATAGACAATAGTAATATATCTGGAGAATATCTTAAAGAATTTTATAGACTATACCGTAAGTAGTGAGCTTATATCGACTTTAGATGAAATTTCTAACATAATGGAGATGAGAAATTATGACAAAGAGAGAATTTAGATGTTCAGGAGGTAGATCTTAGATGCCACAATTCGATGTATCAACAATTACAGAAGACCCTACTAAATATCATAATATGACAGTCCACGTTCAAGGTATAGTGACCTCGGTCTGTAAGGAAGAAGGATGTTTTATCGACATCGTTGCCCTCTCTGGCGCGGGAGCGGGTGTTCTCATCAACGCAAGGAATGGGGCTTTCAAATTTCCTATTGAAAGTGTAGGAAAAATCGCTGTTGTGAAGGGTACTTTTTATTCTAAGGTTTACCCATTCTCTAGGATGGACCATTGGCATCATCATGGCTGGCGTGTATGGGAAAAGGAGATACCAAGCTTCGCCAGAATACTCAGAATTGAAGCAGACTCTGTGTCTTTCGAGGAGGCAAAGAACCAAGTGACGATAAATGAATCCCCCCTTATCCCGTTCACATCTCCAATTATTAACTTGGATCAAATGGAATTTGAAGCAGCCAGTATGAGGATCGGTAAGAAATGTCTTAATCCAGAAGAAAGTATTCCCGAACACTCCACCCAATGTTATCATGAACTTCTAATTGCGATTGAAGGAGAGATGTTCGTTCGGATGGAGAACTTTTCTGAAGACATCAAACTCTCTCCGGGCCTGGTATGTTATGTTCCTCCAAATACAAAGCATTTTGTAACGAACAGGAGTGCCCGAAAGGCATGCTATATTTTTGTTTGTTCATTACCTGAGCAGGTGGAAGATAATCAGTAGGTGTTAAAGTAGTGGAACATAATAAAAAATGAATAACTATGATTGCAATCTCATCTAAGGAGGCGTCATGCGATGCACTTACTTCGGTCGTTTGGACGTATGTCAAGTTTTCACCTGCGCTACGCTACGGTGAAAACTTGACATACGTCGAAACCGTGACTAAGAAATTGTGGGTAAGGTGAAAGTAAATATCAAGGAATGTAACTAATCTAAGGTAATTAGATATGAACCAACTAACAAATAATGGTTCTCAAAGCAAGAGTTAATAAAATTTCAGAAGCAAATGTTCTCGATTGTACGGCCTCTGAGGGAAATAGAAGATTTTTTTTAGGAATAAACTATATTATTATTGAAGAAATCGCTAATCTGGGTAATCCATTTATTGCTTTTATCTGCGAATCTATTGAGAGAACCATAATTATTCCGGCACAGCTTTTTTTAGCCATCTTTCTGAAATCAGTCATGTTAGTAATGGTGAATACAAAATCAACATTGATAAAGATTTAAATCTTGTTCTAAAAGGTAGAGGCAACAGATTCAAATATTGTCTATTTATTAATGCTTGGAATCTATTATACAGTCCTTATTAAGCAAAACCTTATGAAAGATGGACTTTGAAAGGAATGTTGGATTTGGATAACGAACTAAAAGAGGCAGGAGAATTGTGGGACTTTCTCGGTAATCATGGTACTTATTCAGAATTATTAGATTGTTTTAAAGAGCTGGTATTGAGTTAAGACCAGAAATTGATTCCTATTTTTCAAAATTCAAGTAATAAAGTAATAGGAAAATGCCCGCGACAACCTATAATACGGTGCAGACGTTGCGATACTACGCTCCTAAGCCTTTGGCACATTTGCCTTTGTTTCACTACGGCAAATATTGTTTGTACCGATCCCATTATATACAAAAAGCCCTCGCCAAATTTAAGAATGTTCGCCTTCCTTGGCTCGCAAAAAAAAGGCGAATCTATACTGATACAGAAGGATTATTGTCATATGATGTTATTCAGCTTCTATATATCATTACAGAAAGAATGTTATACAGCTAGAATTAGTTGACAAACATACAAAAAATGGAGTAAAGACTTGGGGAGAATATTAAATTCGTAATAATATAGAAAATTGTATACTCATTTGTTAAGCTTATAAAATTTACTTGACGAATAGTAGCCTGCTGGATACATTAATAGTTTGATAGAAGTTCGTAAAACTGATATCTTTGCTAAATGGCTTGATTGTATAAATGATATTCATGCACGCACACGAATTCTTGTTAGAATTGAAAGGCTGGCAACAGGAAATCCTGGAGATGTAAAACCTGTTGGTGAAGGAGTATCGGAATTACTTATGGTCCGGGATATCGGGTTTATTACAAAAAATCTGGACAATCTTTAATAATATTACTTGCTGGCGGGGATATAAGTTCTCAAACAAAAGATGTTAAAACAGCAATACGCTTAGCAAGGAATTTACAGGTGTTTTATGGGTAAAACAATAACAACTAAATACGATGTTTCTGAGAATCTTAGAACTCCGGAGGAAATGGCTGTATATTTAGAAGTAAGCATTGAAGAAGCAAATGGAGATGCCGCATTTATTGCTAAGGCCCTGGGAGATATCGCACGAGCTAAAGGCATGACTCAGGTAGCGCGTGACGCAGGACTATCACGTGAAAGCCTTTATAAAGCTCTTTCAGGTGAGAGAATCCCAGCTTTTGATACTATTCTAAAAGTAATTAATGCACTTGGATTAAAACTACATGCAGAAGCAATTAATTCTAATGATCATCATGTAGCTGAATAAAGTATTGCCAAGCCTAACCATAAAATCGAACTGATGGCAAGGGATGATATTAAAGTTATGTGTTATAAGTTTCTAAGCGCTTTTCTTCTATTCACACTTTGGATGCAAAGCCTTGCTGCCGCTCATTTTGTCGTTATTAAATAGATAAAATTTATATAAGTCATTAAAGTGAATAAAATCAAGGATATATAAATGTTTAAAGAAAGAGAATATTGTAGTGATCAAAAGACTTCAGATGTTGGGAAAAGAATCCTTCTTGCCGGATGGGCAGATAGGATAAGAGATCTTGGCGGGATAATTTTTGTAGATCTAAGAGATGTATCTGGAATAATGCAGATCGTATTCGACTCATCAGTTTCACAGGAACTATTCATTAAAGCTGGGGAGATAAAAAGTGAATACTGTATCTACGTTTGGGGTGTTATAAGAAAAAGATCAGAAATTGCACCTGATCCGAATCATCCAACAGGTGAGATTGAACTTGAAGCGGATGAATTAGGGATATTAAATCGATCTTTACTCCCTCCTATCCCCCTAGAGTCAGGAGCTAATATAGGGGATGACCTGAGGCTGAAATATAGGTATTTAGACCTCCGTAGGGAGGATATGAAGGATGCAATTATTAAGAGACATATCTTTATGCAGGGGACAAGAAGATATCTTACAGATAACAGGTTTGTTGAGATCGAAACACCGATATTAAATAAATCAACACCGGAAGGAGCAAGGGACTACCTTGTGCCTAGCAGGATTAACAGGGGAGCCTTCTATGCTTTGCCCCAATCACCTCAGCTTTTTAAGCAGATACTGATGGTTTCAGGATTTGACAGATATTTTCAGATTACAAAGTGCTTTAGAGATGAAGATCTGCGCTATGACAGGCAGCCGGAGTTTACACAAATAGATATTGAGATGTCCTTTGCCTCACCTGATAAAATTATCGAAATTATTGAGGGAATGCTTAAATCTGTAGTAAAGGATGTAACTGGCAATGAAATAACGATACCATTTAGAAGAATAAGCTATGATGATGCCATTGCAAGCTATGGATGCGATGCCCCGGATTTGAGGTTTGAACTTAAACTTGTTGAATGCAGTGATATATTCTGTAATTCTCAGTTTAAGGTGTTTTCATCTGCCCTGTCTGATAAAGGAATAATTAAATGTTTTGCTGTTTCCGATGATGGTAAGATCTCAAGAAAAAAGATAGATGAATATTCCGAGTATGCTAAGTCGTTCCAGGCAAAGGGGCTTCCAACAACAAGGTTCAAAAATGGTTCGTTTGAGGGTGGTATTTCCAAGTTCATTAGTGAAGTTGAAAAAGAGAAACTGGTTGAAAGACTTGAGTTAAATGAGAATATGATAATTTTTTTCTCATCTGACAGGAGCAATGTTGTTAATGATACACTTACTAATCTGCGAAAAAAAATTGCAAATGATATGGGTCTGGTTGATAATAATAAGCTGAGTTTTGTCTGGGTAACTGACTTCCCTTTGTTAGAATATGATGAAACGGATAAAAGATTCTATGCTAAACATCATCCATTTACATCGCCCCTTCCTGATCATATAGATTTACTTGACAATATGACAACAGATGATCTAGGTATAATCAAAGCTCAGGCTTACGATATAGTATTAAATGGAGTAGAGATTGGCGGAGGATCTATTAGGATCGATAATCCCGAACTTCAGAAAAAAATGTTCTCAGTATTAGGAATAACAGAAGAGGAATGGAGACAAAAATTCTCATTTCTAATAGATGCATTGAGTTATGGAGCTCCACCTCATGGGGGGATAGCCTTGGGACTTGATAGGATCCTGATGCTTCTTTTAAAACGAAATTCCATAAGAGATGTTATAGCATTTCCTAAAACGACAAAGGGACAATGTCTGATGAGCGAAGCTCCTTCGCCTGTTTCCTCTAAGCAACTGGAGGAACTGTCGATAAAGGTGGTAGAGAAATAATATGACTGAGAATAGGTTTGAAGTTGATGACTTATCCCTTTATAAGAGAATCTGCGGTTATAAAGATAAAAACATTAAGACAATTGAAGATATACTCGAAGTGGAAATTATTCCAAGGGGAAATGTTCTGCTGGTTAATTCACAAAAGGGGAATATAGAAAAAACACTTAAACTGCTCCACATAATGGGAGATTATCTTTATCTTAACAACAGTAAGTTTGAATTTGATGAATTTGATATAAAATATCTTGCTAATGCAGTTGCATCAGGGAAAAAAGTAGATACAAATGAGATTGGCAGACTTAAGATTTCAATACTTGAAACAGGTAAAACAGTAATTCCAAGGACAATAAACCAGGCAAATTATATATCCTCGATCCACAGAAATCCTGTAACTTTCAGCTTTGGACCTGCAGGCACTGGCAAAACATATCTTGCTGTTGCTGTTGCTGTTTCGTATTTTATTTCTGGTAAAATTAAAAAGATTGTATTAACCAGACCGGCGGTTGAGGCTGGTGAAAATCTGGGATTTTTGCCTGGAGATTTAAGTCAGAAGATTAATCCCTATCTAAGGCCCCTATATGACGCTCTATTCGATCTTCTTCCCTATGAGAGGATTTCAAAGCTAATAGAGTCGGCAAACATTGAAATTGCTCCTTTAGCGTATATGCGCGGACGAACACTTAACGAATCGTTTATAATACTTGATGAGGCGCAAAATACATCAATTTCTCAGATGAAGATGTTCCTTACTCGGTTGGGGAATAACTCAAAGTTCGTAATCTCCGGTGATATTACTCAGGTAGACCTTGATAAACCGAAAGACTCTGGCCTTATCCATGCTATGAAGATACTTAAGGGTATAGATGAGATTACTTTCGTAGAGTTTAAAAAAGAAGATATCTGTCGGCATCCAATAGTCGAGAAGATAATCAATGCTTATGAGCATAATATTAAACAATAAGGAATTCCGGGTATAACAATTGAAAAAAGCTCTAAGAACATTCATATGGAAAATATTTAAACAGCCTAACATTAGGTTTATGTTTATTCTGACCTTCTTAGTAATTTTTTTATCAACAGGACTTCTTTCTACAAATATCATAAAGAAAACCTATGAGTTTAGTATCGGAGATGTAGCAACCGAGGATATTCATGTGCCAGGGGATATTCAATACAAAATTGATTCTGAAACCAACATGGTGAAGAAGAGGGTCTCTGAGATGGTTCCGCTTGTTTTTGACAGGGATCAATCAGTACTATTGGGGAGACTTAAATATATTGAAACTCTATTTAATCTTATTATTGAAATTTTAAATGAGAGCCCGCCAATTGGAACTGATGACAGAACATTTCAATTGATAGCTTTAAAATCAAAACTTTCAAAGCAATATCGTTACAACGATAGGATACTACTCATATTATTACAACAAGAGAACCCAAAGGAACTTAGAAAGATTATAAATAGGATATTGATATATATATTAGATAGAGGTATTTTGAACAAACCTTATAGTAATCCGCTAAATATTGAAAATAGCAATGCAACAATTCGTAAAATTTATATATCTGAAGAGACAAATGAGATATCAAAACCATTAAGAGATATCAGGACAATCAATGAGATAAGAAAAGATCTCTATAAAATTTGCTATTCCATAGCTCCGAATATCAGTGCTGTAGATATGCATGCAGTTTATAATATTGTTAAAAGGAATTTAAGGGCAAACCTTAATTTTAATATTGAAGAAACAAGAAGAAGAATTGATGAAAAGGTGAAATCTGTTAAACCGGTTATGGGGGTTCTTAAAAAGGGTCAGACATTAGTTCGTGAAGGTGATGTAATTACGACTGAGACATTATTAAAGATAAATGTTCTTAATAAACATTCATCATCTACTAATATAAACTATATTATAGGAATTTTTTTACTGCAATTTATTTTTTTCATGGTTCCAGGTTATTTTCTTATGGATCGTTACAGCAGTTTTGTAACAGATAGCAAACCGGTTATAATTATATTTTCACTTATAATATTTTTTATTTTATATACATATTTTATTTCAAGAGAAGATAGTATTTTAAATTCTAATTTTATTTTTGCTCTTCTATTACCCATTCCATTCGTTACAATGATTGTAGCTATACTATATAATATATTTATAGCTATGAGTATTGGAATGTACTTAATCTTTTTCAGCATTGTTATAAGTGGTATATCGATTGAAATGATAGTTATAGCTGTAAGCTCTGCAATATTGGGAATTTTTGTAATTGGTGATGTAAAAAAAAGAACAGATTTTATTCGAGGCGGGCTTTTACTAGGTTTCATAAATTCAATAATTGTAACTGCTGTAGGTTTAATTGTAGAATTTAATTTTTATACTATTTTAGAAAATATTGAACTATCCTTTGCCAATGGTATCATCAATTCTATTCTAGTATTAGGTATCTTTCCGATTTATGAAAATATATTCGGTATTACAACTAAATTTAAACTCCTTGAGCTTTCAGATTTGAATGCTCCAATTTTCAAAAAGATGCTGATCGATGCGCCTGGCACATATAACCACTCTATGCTTGTTGCCAATATGTCAGAAGCGGCAAGTGAGGCAATTGGCGCAAATTCATTACTCGCAAAGGTTGGTGGATATTATCATGATATTGGTAAAATTGAGGACTCTGAATTCTACATAGAAAACAGGATGAAAAATATTAAAATAAAGAATCTCCCCCCGGATAAATATTGTGAACTTATTATCACTCATGTAGAAAAGGGTGTAACTTTAGCAAAAAAGGAGAAGCTTGCTGAGTCTGTTATCGATTTTATTCGTGAGCATCATGGCGAATCAACAATGACATTTTTTTATCATCAAGCCCTTGAACAGGCTGAGAATACAAATTCAACTCCGGATTTTGATAAATCGAATTTTAAATATCCAGGGCCTAAACCAAAAACACGTGAAACTGCTGTTGTAATGCTTGCAGACTCTGTAGAGGCAGCTTCAAGGTCTCTTGAAAGTCCGACAATCATTAAGCTGGAGGGACTTATTAAGAAAATTATATATAATAAACTCAATGAAGGCGAACTTGATTATTGTGATCTTACTATGTCAGATTTAAATAAGATACAAAAGGCAATGATGACTATCCTTCAGGGTGTTTTTCATACAAGAATAGAATATCCTGAGGATGAGGAAGTCAAACAAATTGAAGATAGAGTAATGAATTCAGGGAATGAAAATAAAGATATATAGCGAAGGGAATATTATACTACCCTTTGAAGGCGTAAAAAAAAGGGATATTAAAATATACCTTTTAAAACTATGCAAAGTCCTGAAGATTAACAGAGCCTCAATAACCGTGATTGTAACAGATGATGAATATATCCATAAGATCAACAAAGATTACAGAAATAAGGATAAACCAACTGATGTTATCTCCTTTGTGTATAGAGATCCGCCATTTCCAGAAGTTAGCTCTAAAAATAAATTCCTTGGAGATATTTTTATATCTCTTGAAAAGGCTTCATCTCAGGCAAAAGATTATGAAGTCGATATTAAAGATGAAATAAAGAGACTGCTTGTGCATGGACTACTGCATCTTATTGGATATGATCATGAAAGATCGAAAGAAGATGAATATAAAATGCAAAAAAAGGAGGAAGAAGTCTTGAGCCGTATCTAATGACAACCTTATCTCATCGATAGACTTTTTGGAGAATCGTAATATATATTTTATCCTTTGTTGTTTTGATAATTTAACATTTACTAATACAACATAATTATCTAAGTATACCTTATTCATATAGCAAAAAGCTTATCGCTTTAAATCATATTAAAATTGGAGGGATATTCGCAATGACTTATAGACTTACTGAGGAACAGGAGATGTTTCGTCAATCTGTAAGGAGGTTTGCACAAGAGAAGGTTGCTCCCAGAATTGAACAGATGGATAAAGAGGACAGCATCCCGGATGAATTACATCAGGACCTGGCAAAGATGGGAATTCCAGCTCTTTATTATCCAGAAGAATATGGTGGATCTGAAGCTGATCTGCTAACATGTTGTTTATCATCTGAAGAGTTATGCAAGGTTAGCACATCTGTAGGAGCTTTTATGGGAAGTATTCATTCCCTCTTCTCATCCTGCTTTAAACTGGCAGCCAACAAAGAGCAAAATGAAAAATATATTCCTGATGTGGCGGCTGGGAGAAAAATCTGCGCCTTTGGGTTAACAGAACCAGATTCTGGTTCAGATATTGCTTCTATGAGAGCAAGTGCAATAAGAGATGGTAATGAATATGTTATCAACGGAGTAAAAAACTTTAATAGCGGTATGGACATCGCTGATATGACTATGGTTTTTGCAAAGACTGACCCAAAAGCTGGTATAAATGGAATAAGCTCTTTTATAGTCGAGAAAGGGACTCCGGGATTTACATTTAGTATCTCAGGAAAGATGCTCGGATTTAGAGGTATACATCATTGTGAATCTGTCTTTGAAGATTGTCGTGTTCCAAAAGAAAATCTGATAGGGGAGGAGGGCAAAGGCTTTAAAACAGTTCTCAAGGTGCTGGATGAAGGTCGCACATTAGCCGGGGCCTCAGGTGTAGGTACTGCTCAAGGAGCGCTTGACTATGCAGTACAATATGCAAAGGAGAGAATCCAGTTCGGGAAACCTATTTCGGAATTTCAGGCTATTAGCCACAAATTAGCAGATATGGCAACTATGACTGAAACTGCTAGACAACTGGTTTACAGGGCAGCAACTGTAGTTAGTGAGCATACTAAAGAGTCTATGAAACTTGCAACAATGGCAAAATATTATGCTACTGATGTTGCGATGAAGGTAACAAGCGCTGCTGTAGATATACTTGGAGGCTATGGATACAGTTCAGAATTTCCTGTAGAGAGGATGATGCGGGATGCGAAGGGCCTTCAAATTTATGAGGGTACTAATCAAATACAGAGAAATGCAGTTGCAAGGGTACTATTGTCATAAAAAGAATTGCGATATTATTATAAATATTGATATTGAAATTTTAAGCAATACATCAACAATGCCAACTTATGCTATGTGGCAGGCAAGTATCATAGTTGCAGGTGTTCTCTAAGCATTCGGCCGTCATATTGATCGACTATCCAAGGATCATACAAATGTGGACGAACTACCCAAGGGGCATAATAAATTGGAAGGAATAATAGTTGATCCTATGGGAACAAATATTGTATTATTTGAAGTATCCAAACTAAATATTCCAGCGGTTGATTTCAAGTAAGTTTAAACTGATTTCAGAAGGAATGATAGTAGAAAATCAGTCAGCGTAATATTAACTCCATTGTTAAAATTTTTAGCTGCTGATATAGACGGATTGTCCCGGACTGTTCGCGCGGCTCGACTGTATGAAAATAATACCGTAATTCTATAGGGAAAAACAGTTTTTCGTCCGTATTAATCCTTGGCTAAAAACATACTATTTAATTTCTGGAAACAGTTTGAGTTTACGATTTTAATGAACTAACAATGGCTCAAGGTTTGCGGTTATCTATGCTTAGCTCAAGTACTATTCGAGCAGTTACATCTGGATATCTCTCCTGCTCAAATAAAGAAGGCATTGGAAATTGTGCAGGAGGTACTAGATAATGAAATTTCAATATGTAATAAGTATAATCTTTTCTTGACTTAAATTACATTTTGATTTTTTTCTCAAATTTTGTAGGATGCAATGGTGTGCTGAAAAAGTATCCTTGAAAATGATCACATTTATTGTCTACTAGAAAATCTAATTGTTCTTTTGTTTCTATCCCCTCTGCAACAACTTTAAAATTCAGGTTATGCGCTAAATCAATGATTGTAGTTACAATAGTGGATGATTTTTTATCGTATAGAATATTGTCAATAAACGATTTATCAATTTTTAATGTGTCAATAGGATAATCCTTGAGTTTGCTTAATGAAGAGTAGCCAATTCCAAAGTCATCAATAGAGATTGAGATACCCATGTCATGAATTTGATTTATCTTTTTTAAGCTTTCTTCCTCTTTTTCTATTATTCCACTTTCAGTAATTTCTAATTCAAGCCAATTGGGTTTTAGTCCTGTATTGTTTAATACGGTTTCAATATTATTTACTAAATTAGGTTGGTTGAACTGGTAAGGTGATATATTTACAGAAACGCGTAATAGATCATGACCTGTATCCTGCCATTTTTTATTTTGAACACATGATTGTTGCAATACAAAGTCACCAATATCAATAATCATTCCATTTGTTTCAGCAATATGAATAAATTGAAATGGGGGCACAAATCCTCTTGTTTCTGATTTCCATCTCACTAAAGACTCCATGCCTATGATCTTTCCATCTTTGTCTACTTTTGGTTGATAATAGACGATGAAATCGTTATTGTTTATTGCTTCCTGAAGTTCATTTTCTAATTGGAAGCGATTTATCATTTGTGTATTTAATTCAGAATCAAAAAAGTGACTGTTCACCCCCTCCTTTTTTGCTATATACATTGCTGCTTCACTATTTTCGATTAGTAAATCTGGGGTATCTCCATCCTTAGGATATAAACAGAGTCCAATACTTGTTGTTATATTTATATTATTATCGTTTATTAAAAATGGTTCGGAAAAAATTTGATTTGTTTTTTTGACAAGTTCTCCTACATCATCACGAGTGGCAATATCTGAAAATAGAATTAGAAATTTATCTTCATTTAGGCGTGAAACAATGTCCTTTTCGTAGACATGTTCCTTAAGTTTTTTTGCTATTTTTATCAGCAGAGAATCTCCGACATTAGCGTCATATATTTTGTTGATATTTTTAAATCTATTCACACCGAGACACATAACAGAAAATATATTACCAAGTCTTCTTTTTTTTGCTTTTAATATTTCAGTCTGGATCCGTTCTTTGAACATTTCTCTGTTGGGAAGTTTAGTTAATTGATCGTAGAATGTTAGATCGTACACCTTTATCTCAGCTTCCTTCCTTTTGGATATATCAATAATACTTCCTTTAATTGTCCCTTGATCTGAAAATTTTTTAGCCTGTACTAGTCCCCAGAAGGATGAACCATTCTTTCTTTGAAATTTAAATTCAGTAGCTGATATTACATTATTGTTGATAACTAAATCA
>JAXHTB010000240.1:0-6026 GCA_034190185.1 Spirochaetota bacterium
TGGCAATAAATGTTCTTCCAATTAATTTTGCAGGAATTGTACTTCTTGCTCTTGGGATAGTGTTATTTATCCTGGAGTTGAATATTGTTAGTTATGGACTTCTTACCCTTGGAGGCATAGCCTCTTTTATTCTTGGTGGTCTGATACTTTTTGATTCCCCTTTACCCGGTTTCCAGATACCACTTACTTCTATTATTATTGTTGTTTTACTGATTCTTGCCTTCTTCTATGTTATTCTGAGGTCAGTAGTTTTAGTTCATAAAGGGAAGGTCAGCACAGGTTTGGAGGGAATAATCGGCGAGACCGGAACTGCTATTGAAGATTTTAAAAAAACAGGCAAAGCTCTTGTACATGGAGAGATATGGAACGCTCAATCTGATGATGAGATAAAAAAGCATGATCCTGTTATTGTTGTTAGCGCTAAGGGTATGATTCTTTTTGTGAAAAAAGGAAATCAGTAGCTATACAGATAGTACAATAGCTCAGCCCTGACATCTGCCAACAAATTAGTGTATAATTGGAGATAAGGGGATTATAGAGATAATTATGTAGCATTATGATGTACTTATTAGCTAGTTAATTAATAGGTTGACAAGTTTGTTGAAGTTATATTTATTTATACTAAAAATAATATTTTTCAGGAGGTTTCATTATGTTTGGTTTGTTGCCAACAGTGATTATTTTATTAGTGATCTTGCTTATCTCATCTATCAAGATTGTTAAGGAATACGAAAGAGCTGTTGTTTTTAGATTAGGGAGGTTAATTAGCGATCCCAGGGGGCCAAAGGGACCAGGTATTGTTATTATCATTCCAATTATTGATAAATGGATTAGGGTTAGTTTAAGATTAATTGCAATGGATGTGCCTTCACAGGATATTATTACTAAGGATAATGTTTCGGTAAAAGTAAATGCTGTTGTCTATTTTAGGGTAATCGATCCTAATAAAGCGATAAATGAGGTACAGGATTTTCTTTTTGCAACATCTCAGCTTGCACAGACCACATTGAGAAGTATTCTCGGCAACTGTGAGCTTGATGAGCTTTTAAGCGATAGGGAAAAAATAAATCTTGAGATTCAGTCTGCGCTTGATAAGGATACTGATCCCTGGGGGATAAAGGTATCAAAGGTTGAGATTAAGCATGTTGATCTTCCTGAGGTGATGCAGCGTGCCATGGCAAAACAGGCTGAAGCAGAGAGAGAAAGAAGAGCAAAGATCATTAATGCAGAAGGTGAACAGCAAGCCGCTGCAAAGATGGTGGAGGCTGCCCAGTTAATGGAAGATCATCCGATTGCTCTGCAGTTAAGATATCTTCAAACCTTGAGGGAAGTGGCGACTGAAAATAATTCTACAACACTATTCCCGATACCTGTAGACCTTTTAACCCCTTTTATTACAAAAAAATTAAGTTAGAAAATTTGTCATAATTGTAGCGCAGGTAACAAAACTTGCGCTGCTATTATTTATTTATTTAAAATATATTCTTTATTCTTATAAGTGATTCGATCCTCTGTACATAATCTACTATGTATATAATCTACTACGTAAATCATCATCTATTAAATTATAATAAAAACTAGTTTTACAATTATCCTGCTTTATAAAGAGAAATTTCGGTTGTTGAACTGTTTAAATATTTTTCGTGACTACTCAGCTTTCTCTTAACTGCTTGAATATTTTGAATTTTTATAAAAGTGTAAGAAAAGTAGATAAAGAGATGGAAGAGATTGAGGAAATTTTAAAACACTTTTATCATCTCCATAACTCAATAATCTCCACATCCCCTTTTTTTACACCTTATTTTAAATATAGCTGAGCAGTTACTATTTATCTATAGAAAACAGTTTTTGGAAAGTATAAAAAAGTATACAAAAGAGACAAATTCCCATCACTATTTTCGTAATTTCTTTTCTTGACCATCCCCTATTTTTAATATATGATAAAAAAAAATAAAAGCGTTTAATATAATTCGTATATTCAAAACAGTGAGAATGATATGATAAAAAAAGCGCATTGTTGCATAGTATAGAGTATATAGTTCCATTAAAATTTTGATCGGCTCACGGAAAACTATTTCTAAATGTCAGTATCATTGCTTAATTATAATGACGTTTATCTAATATAATTACTTGTATTACTCATTTGTAATGCAATAATAGAATTGTTATTGAGGACTGAAAATTGTGGACAAAAAAAAGGATAATAGCGGAATAAAGATCTTTGTAATTAATTGCGGAAGTTCATCGATAAAATTTCAGCTTGTTGATATGTCCAATGAAAAGGTGTTGGCTAAAGGGTTAGTGGATAGGTTGGGACAACCTGCCTCAATTATGAAATTTTCGCTTAATGGTAAAGAATTTAATAAAGAGTGTAATACCCTGGATCACAGCTCAGCAATATCGGGTATAATTGATTTATTGGTGGATAGGGAATCTGGAATTATAGAAGATAAGGGAGATATAACAGCAGTAGGCCACAGGCTAGTACACGGTGCAGAGATGTTTAAACAATCTGTCTTAATTGATGATGATACTATTAAACATATAGAGGCATGCACTGATCTGGCGCCTTTGCATAATCCTCACAATCTAAAAGGTATCTATATTTGTAGAGAGCTTCTGCCTGGTATTCCAAATGTTGCTGTTTTTGATACTGCTTTTCACCAAACAATTCCAGATTATGCATATATGTATGCCCTTGATTATAATTATTATCAAAAGTATGGGTTTAGACGATACGGATTTCATGGAACAAGCCATTTTTATGTGGCAAATAAGGCAGCCGAGATTGTTGGTGTGGATATTGATAAACTTAAGATAATTACATGCCATCTGGGTAATGGGGCAAGTATGACAGCAGTGGAATTCGGAAGATCGATAGATACATCAATGGGATTCACACCACTAGAGGGGCTCGTTATGGGCACTAGATGCGGAGATGTTGATCCTGCAGTCGCTTTGTTTATTATGATCAAAGAAGAAATTACTCCTGAAGAATGTGATTCTGTAATGAATAAGAAAAGCGGTTTAATTGGAATATCCGGAATAAGTTCAGATATGCGTGATATATTAAATGCATATAATGATGGAAACGAAAGGGCAGAACTTGCGCTGAAAATATATGCTTACCGTATAAAGAAATATATCGGAATGTATGCTGCTGTAATGAACGGAGTTGATATTGTTGTATTTACTGGAGGAATTGGAGAGAATGCTCATTTAGTTAGAAGTATGTGCTGTAATAATATGGAATTTATAGGGATAGATTTTGATGAAGAAAAAAATCGCAACACAATAGGTGTGGAAGGAGAATTAACATGCGAAGGATCTGATGTAAAGGTATTATGTATTCCCACTAATGAGGAGCTGGTTATTGCCCGGGATACTGCCTGGATTGTAAGCAATTAAATGCATGCATTATAACATGAATAATAGTACAGGAGAATATTAGATATGTCAAAGAACATATATCTTGCATCATCTCAGAAAGGTTCAGGTAAAAGTGTCGTAGGTTTAGGATTGATGAATTCATTAAGAGGAGTTGTAACAAATGTAGGCTATTTTAAACCTGTTGGAGAAAAGTATAATAATAAAGATAAATTTGATAAAGAATCATTTATGATAAAAGAGATATTCAACATCGATGATGAATTGAAGTATATAAATCCAATATCTATAAAGGAATTAAATAACTTTATTTCGGATGAGGAGAATGAATTATTTTTCCAGAATATTCGTGAATCCTATGCTCAGATCGAAAAGGATAAGGATATAGTAATAATTGATGGTTGTGATAATACAGGTCTTGCCTCAATCTTAGAGTTTGATATAAATATTGATATTGCTAATAATCTTGATGCAGGTGTATTACTTGTTGAGGATGGGCGTAACAAATCTATAGATGAAATTGTATCTGATGTTATTGGAGGAAGAGACGCCTTTAAAGAACAGGCATCTGATTTTTTAGGAGTTATAGTAAACAAAGTAGATATTGAACAGCTATCTAATATTGAGAAAAATTTAAAAAATATTTTAAAAAAAAAGAATATCGATTTATTAGGCGTTGTCCCCTATGATAATGTTTTGTCAAAGCCGCGTTTATATGATATTGGCAGAAGTCTGGGGGCTAAAATATTATTTGGTGATGATTATTTGTCGAATATTGCAACAGAGACCGTTATTACTTCAATGGCATTTGAGAATGCATTGAAATATTTAAAGGACGGTTCTCTTATCATTACTGGAGGAGACAGGACAGAGATCCTCTTAGGTTCTTTTATCTCTTACATTTCTCCAGCCTATCCAAACATTTCGGGTATAGTGTTGACTGGCGGTCTTATGCCGAATGAGAGCATTATTAAATTGATAGGGAATCTGTCTAATTTTTCTTTTCCGATTTTGAGTGTTGAGATTAATACTTTAAAAACTGCGAATATCATTAACTCACTCGATGTTCATATAACTATAGATGATAAACAGAAGATTGAGATTGCGGAATCTTTGGTATATAAGTATGTAGATATTGATAAGATAAAGAGCAAACTTGAGGTTAAGAAGATAAAGAAGCGGACTCCAGATATATTTAAGTATGAATTAATAGAAAGAGCCCGTTCTAATAAGAAGTGTATTGTGCTTCCTGAGGGGAGTGATGAGAGAACATTAATGGCTGTAAGACGGGTGAGAGCTAGAGAAATCGCTGATATAATTCTGCTTGGTGATAAGGATTCTATTCTTAAAAAAGCAAGGGATATAGATCTTATCCTTGACAGTGGAGTTGAGATCATAGATCCAATTAAGTCACCAAAACTTGAAGCTTTTGTAAATGAATATATGGAAATAAGAAAACATAAACATTGTACAATCGATATAGCTAATGATCTTATGCAAGATCCGATTTATTTCGGTACTATGATGGTGTATAACGGAGATGTTGATGGCCTTGTATCAGGCGCAGTGCATACAACGCGGCATACAATAAAACCTGCTTTTGAGATCATAAAGACACAGAAGAATATATCTGTGGCATCAAGTATTTTCTTTATGTGTCTTAAAGATAATGTGCTTGTTTATGGAGACTGCGCAATAAATCCTAATCCTAATGCTGAAGAGCTTGCTGTTATTGCGATATCAAGCGCTGATACAGCAAAAGCGTTTGGTATTGAACCTTATGTAGCGCTACTTTCTTATTCAACAGGTGTGTCAGGTAAGGGCCCTGAGGTTGATAAGGTAAAAGAAGCTACTGAGATTGCTAAAAGTAGAAGGAGTGACCTATTTATTGAAGGACCTATTCAATATGATGCAGCTGTTGACATGGATGTCGCATCGGTAAAATTACCCAATAGCAAAGTAGCTGGAAGAGCTTCTGTATTAATCTTCCCTGATCTTAATACAGGCAATAATACATATAAAGCTGTTCAGAGATCATCAGGTTCTGTTGCCATTGGCCCAGTTATTCAAGGGTTGAATAAACCTGTTAATGACCTGAGCAGAGGATGTCTTGTCGAAGATATTATATATACTATTGCAATTACTGCAATTCAAGCTCAGGTGTAGTAATATAATTTTATTAATTATTTTAATTAGTATTATATTAAGATATATGTCTGTAGTATAGAATGGTTCAAGGATTTAAGCAAAAGGTAGGATATTGTATTATAAAAGTATGAATATCTTACAACTAACTATCCTCCTATCCTTCATAAAAAAAACATTTATGGATTATTTATGCGCTAGGTAAAGCCAATTTTAAAAAATCACATCCGTGTAATTTTTTAAAATTCCGATGCGCTAAATTACTAAAGTTACTTCTTGCAACAATTGAATTGTTGAATGATAGTTTATTCTCTAGTAGTATATCCTGAACTATACCAGATTTAAATTGGATAGTATTTAGTTCTGGTATAGTTCATAAAAAATATGATGTTTTTGCTATAATAATTATAATATTATTAACTTACAGTACTTACATCATCGGCTTGAAGACCTTTATCCGCTTGAATAATGTTGAATTCGACTTTTTGCCCTTC
>JAXHTB010000241.1:0-6023 GCA_034190185.1 Spirochaetota bacterium
GCATATATTGAAGGAGGTACACAATTTGGCAATGAAATGCTTAAAGTATTCTCGATTGTTGAAAGTAAACTCTTTACTAAACTAAGAGAATATAGTGCCTATTATACAAAAGAGATGGTAGCAGTAAACGATATTATCAATTCTCAGCTTAGCACTTCAATGACTCTATTTATCATTTTAGGATTTATCATATTTATCTTCGGTATTGGAATATCAACTATTATGTCAAATAGGTTAGTTACTCCAATTTATAAATTAAATGACAATATGAAAAATATATCTGAAGGTGATGGAGATTTGACTGTAAAGTTGGATATCTCTTCCAATGATGAGATAGGAGAGCTATCTTCTAATTTTAATAAATTTGTTGCAAATATTAGGAATGTTATTTCCGATGTAATTGAAAATACCAACATACTTACTGAAGCAGTTGAACAAATTAACAATACCGCACAAATTCTTAGTGAAAATTCAACAGATCAAGCATCTAATGTAGAAGAGATAGCGTCATCTACGGAAGAGGTAAACGCTGCTATTTCACAGAACACTGATAATTCAAAGAACACTAATAATATTGCTCAGGGGGCATCTAAAAGGGCACAAGATGGTGGCAGCGCTGTTCAGGAAACAGTTGAAAAGATAAAACAAATTGCTGATATGACAAGTCTTGTAGAAGAAATAGCTGGACAGACAAATATGTTAGCGTTAAATGCCGGGATTGAGGCAGCCAGAGCTGGTGATTCAGGAAGGGGATTTGCTGTTGTTGCAAGTGAAATTAGAGAACTCGCCAGGAGGTCTCAAATTTTAGCATCAGATATTAGTAAACTTACTTTTATATGTGTTGATATATCCGAAAAAGCAGGCGGATTATTTGATGAAATAGTTCCTAACATAGAAAAAACAGCTGATCTAGTACAGGAAATTACTATTGCCTCAGAAGAACAGAATATGGGAGTTAATCAAATAAATACTGGAATGGAACATCTAAATCAAGTAACTCAACAAAACGCAGCTTTATCTGAAGAGCTATATTCTACTGCTCATCAACTTAAAGAAAATTCATTAAAATTAGGGAAGAAGCTGTTATTTTTTAAGGTAAATAAGGATAGAATAGAACAAAATGATATGAAAAATAATATAAAACCTGAATTAGAAGAAATCTCAGATAATACCAACATACTGTCTAATATTGACAGCAACTGAATTGTAATATTTTGACATAATTTTCACAGCTTCTTATCTGCTCATATAAATCTATAAGAAGGATCCCTTGATCCCATCATTTGCAGGATTCCTAACACAAATAAATGAATTGGTTTTACACCAAGATAGGTGTTATTTACGCTACAAGTTAAACCTTCATCTTACAAAAATATATTATATTAAATATTCTCCTTGCATAAATAATATATCAAACCTTAATCTTACAGAATGAACAAGCCAATAATCTTATCTGCCAATAATCATCTTATGAGATTACAAAACTTAAGGGAAAATCTCAAAGAAAATAATTTATTTCCATATCTAACTTCAAATCTTACAAATATATTCTACTTGACAGGATTTGTCGGTACTTACGCTCATTTGATTGTGGATGATGGTAAAACATTCTTTATTACTGATTCCAGATATCAGGAATATGCTAGGTCAATTCTCCCTAACAATATAGATTTTATCCTTCAAAAGAAAAATTTAGCAAAGGCTCTACTAATTGCGCAGAAGAAAATGGGAAATAAAATTTTCTTTGTTGATCAAAACATCCCTCTTTCTCTTTACTTGCTGATAAAAGAAGAACTAAATAATTTAGATATTAAACCAGGAGGAGACCAAATCAACAGGATAAGAGCAATTAAGGATGAGGAAGAACTAATCAATATCCGTAAAGCTGTTCAAATTGCAGACAACTGCTTTACTAAAATTCTGGAGATTATTAAGCCTGGAATATGCGAATGGGATATATCTGTTGAGATTGAATACTATTTTCATAAAAACGGATGCAAAAGATCTGCATTTGATACTGTTGTGGCATCAGGCAAGGGATCATCTATGCCCCATTATGAGACCTCTATGACAAAAAAAATTGATAATGGTGACATTCTTCTAATCGATATGGGATGCGAATATAACGGGTATAATTCCGATATGACAAGAACTGTTTTTCTGGGCAATGTAAAACCTGAATTTAAAAAGATATATAGAATTGTCAAGGATGCTCAGGAAAAAGCAATATCCTCAGCTAAACAGGGAATTACAACTGGAAAACTTGACAGGATTGCTCGTAGTCAAATTTCGAAAGAGGGATTCGGTTCAGCCTTTGGTCATTCCCTTGGACATGGTGTTGGACTTGAAGTACATGAAATTCCTACTGTTAGGACAGCAGATAAATATAAACTAAAAAAGAATGTTGTTATCACAATCGAACCTGGTATCTACATCCCAAATTCTGGTGGAGTTAGGATCGAAGATATGATCATAATTAAAGAAAACGATTGTGAGCTGCTTACCAAATCCTCAAAGGGAATAATAATCCTTTAGCAAGAATCACTAGCTGCTAAACTCTTAAAGATTTGATTTTATCCAATGGTTATAATAATTAAATAATCAAGTAGAATAATCCTTTCTTAATCATATAAACTCATAGACCTACTTTTTAATAATAAATCCTGCATTGATGAGTTCAATAGCAAATTGAACATCGGTGTATTCTCGATATTTTAATAACAACGCATCCCTTTCATCGATATTTGCTTTGAGTTTATTTTTAGTTCGTGTAATAGCGCTTTTCATATCTTTATTAAACCACTTCATCTGGCATATCTGCCTTTCTTGCTGGTCTTCAAGTTCCTTAATTACTTTTTTGTAAGATTCGTTTATTTTAAAAATCTCAGGCTTAATTTTTTCAATAGTATTTCCCTGGATGACCTCAGCTTTTCTCTTTGCCTTTTCAATGATTATCTTCCTAGCTTTTGTTAATAATCTTTTGGCAATTTTTATCATTCCCAATATTTCCTCCTGATACCGGGATGTCTTAAATCTTTCAGCACCGAACTGTTCCATCGATTCTTTTTCAACTTCAATAAGTTCTGATTCTGTCAGATAATTATAAGGATCGATGCAGACTGGAATCAATTCTTGAATGCTGGTTGATGACTTAAAGGTAACAAGATAATTAAATGACATAACAGCAAATGGCTTTTTATATTTTATTGCTTTAATTCCAGCAATTCCTCCAAATGTATTGCTTTTACAATAATTAAAAATCTGGTCAATGATGGGGTTACCAAATGCTAAAAATTCTAAATTCTCATTTTCCAGAGCCTTCTCGCTATTAAAAACACCATATCGTTTAGTTGATCTGAAATTATTATTTAATCTTCTTATTGGATATAAATTATTGATTGTATGTTTTTTCCCAATGAATTGATTTGTATAATCATCAATTTTCTGAACTTTATTAACAAATTGCTCAATTCTATGATTTGAATATTTCCGTTCCTTTAAAGTAACCCTATAATACTCATCATAATTAAAATCCATCTCTCTTGAGACAGCTAAATCTGAAATATTTTCATAGTTTTTTCTTGCTGTGGTAATAGTTTTATCAATTTCAGCATATAATTTCCTACTGCTAATATTTCCTGATGCCATATTCATAAAAAGAGAGTTCAGGTTTAACTCATCTTCAATCTGCCCCAACAGAACATCAGTCTCACCAATTGAATCATTAAATAATTGTAACTTATTTGTTAAAACTGTTAATATTCTTTCAGCTATTGTATTCTTCCCTGAAAAATTATAGATAAATACATCTTTTTTTTGTCCGAACCTGTGAATCCTGCCTATCCTCTGTTCAATCTTTAGTGGAGACCATGGAAGATCGTAATTTATCAACACATTGCAGAATTGAAGATTTCTACCCTCTCCGCCTGCTTCAGTGCATATTAGAATATTTGCCCTGTTCTTAAAATTTGTAATTGCATCCTCCTTTTGCTGTCTGTCTAATGAACCATGAAATACTTCAACATCGAATTCAGAAAGAATTTCTTGAAGATAATTCTGTGTAGCCCTGAATTGAGTAAAAATAATAACTTTATTATCTTTTCTTTTATTAATTTGATAAATTATCTCCTTTAATTTCTCTCCTTTTCTATTTTTATTTATTGATTCAGCAATAGAAATCAGATTTTCTATAGTATTTATCTCCTGTACTAGCTCATTAAAATTTTTTTTGGAAGTACTGGCTAAAATCATCTCTTTTTCTTCAAGGGCCTCTTCCTCATCATAAAAAGTATCCGCATCCGAAAAATTTTTAACTATTGAGTTGTTTTGCTTATAAGTATTTAATATAGAGGATAAATGATTTTTTCTTTTTTTTAAAGCGCTAAGCAAAGCGTACGATGATGAATCAAGAAGTTTTTGAAAAATAGTCATTACAAAACCAACTGCCCTGTTTTCTGTTTGCAAAGCTCTGTTAAATTCCTCAACTACGTATTTAGTAGTAGTTTCATAAAGAAGGCTTTCTTCGGGAAAGAACTCAAATTTTAATGTCTTTGCATGCCTTTTAGTAAAACCGCCAACCTCTCGTTTGGTTCTTCTAATAATCACAGAAGACATATTCTCCTTCAAACTATCAAGATTTGAATTATTTGTGCAGTAATTATTAAAAAAGGTTTGGAAAGGACCAAGGAGATTCTTATCAATGAGTTTTATTAGATAATACAATTCCTCAAGCTTGCCCCTGAAGGGTGTAGCGCTTAACAGTAAAAAAGCGCGGGTTCTCCCTGATAACATCTCTGCAAGATTGTAAGCAAGTGTACTTTTAAAAGAATCTTTGCGTAATCTATGAGCTTCATCTATAATTATAGCATCCCATTGGCTGTTTTCCAAACTGTTCATATATATACTGTTTTTAATAAAATCAATAGAACATATAACCTTATTATAAGAATCCCAGAGACTTGAATTATCATTAGACAATGATTTCATCTTCTTTATTATAGTCTTTCTATCTATCAGAGCAAAGGTTTCATTAAATTTGCTCTGCATTTCATTTTGCCATTGAAGTTGAAGAGATGCAGGACAAATAATAAGTATCTTCTTTATATCATGCCTGATTATTAATTCCTTTATTATCAATCCAGCCTCAATTGTCTTACCCAGTCCTACTTCATCTGCAATTAAAAAACGCTGATTAAGAGAGTTGACTACCTTATAGGCGCACTCTACCTGATGCGCTAAAATTTTTGTTCTGGAATTGGAGAGGGAGAGAATTTTATTGTTAGTATAGGCTAGTTGAAGCAGATAAGCTTCTGTTTTCAGTTCAAATCTCGGATTATAGGTTAAATCATAATCTTTTATATTCTGTAAAACAGGACCTTCCCCCTTAATAATGGGATACTCTCTGCTCTTTTCAATTTGTGCAATATCCGATTTTGTAATTATCGATTCTTCTATTGTCAGAGCTTCTGATTCCAAGAATGAAAATTCCTTTTTGTTTGATATATAAAAAAAAATAAAAAAATGCCTTCCCCCTATCATTTGCATAGAGGAAGGCATATTCAATTTTGAGGGGAGTATTAAATAAATAGACCAATTAATATATTATATATAGAAAAGTTGATTTCATTGATTATATGCTGATTCTGTAAGTAATTTGTCTATTTATTATAAAACTCACAAATTGTTTTATATTGTTTTATATTATTTTTAAATATTATTTAAATTTAATCTTATATGAGACATAATATAAAACTGTCTTATATTTTCAACTCTTTTTTTTTGTTTCTGTGCAACTTATCGGCTGAAAATAATAAGGCTGATTGAACCAGACTCTGGTAATATATTTATCAATAATACTAATATTAACAGACTATCGGGAAAGGAACTGAGAGTTTTTTTATTAATCGGGGACATACATTTCGATAGAAACCAGCTTGAGATGATAAATAAGTATTTTGAGACCTCCTTGAATCTGAAACCCAGAAATGGGAGTGACCTTCTCAGTATGGCTAAGCTGCATTATA
>JAXHTB010000242.1:0-6019 GCA_034190185.1 Spirochaetota bacterium
AAGAATTTATCTTTAAGTTCATGTAATAAGAAATTTTATATACATTTTTAAATATTTCTTAAAAAATAGTTTTGAGGATTAAATGAAATCAATGTGATCAGGAGTTGTAGAAAATATGTAGAGTCGTACTCAAAAACGAAGTAATATACTTAGACTTTATTGTTTTTAGCTATTCAAATATCTCGTAGGATGTGTCGTTTATAATAAATTTAACATTTTTACCCAGCGCAAGAAATTTTGCTGACAACAAATTTTTTCTAAGCAAATTAAAGTACTTTTTGCTTCCAAATTGAATCCGCACTACTTTATTTATTTTTTCATATTGCAGTCTAGAGTCGACCCAGTATTTACCTGTATTATAGATAGCTCTACCTTGTATATTTTTTATCTGCTTATTTATATTTACGATCCTACCTTTGTTGTTTCTATAGTTGAGCCGTGAGTTTCCCTGTCGTGTTTGCGCAGAATTTTCAGCTTTATTGAGAGCCTGAAATTCTTCACTCGCCTGTATGCTGCCCTTACCGGACTTTTTCTTCATATTATAATATTCTTTTTTGCTTTTTGCTGTTAAAACCGGAGCATTAGGTGCTATGCCTCCAAGTGTTTGATGATCATCGTTTAGTTCTCTTACGGAAACACGCTTTCTTTCGTCCTCCAGGATAAGGAAACTAGTATACGGTGTTATAATGCCATGATTTCTGGCAAGTTCTGTTATTTCATCTATCAATTCTTTATCTTCTCCATGGAGTCTTATCTGGTCTAATAGATATCCTATTCTACGGGCTGCCCATAGAGGTGGTATAAAATCATTTTTACTATCATTAGTAGTAAAATGTACATCATAATTATAATTATGAATTTTTTCCTTTATCTTTCCGGATAAGGTAATCTTTGTTTTCCCTTTACCTTTGTACAAACCGAGTATTACAAGGGAGGAACCGCTGAAGAGGTCTGGCAAATCCCTGGGGTATCTTTTAAAGACTTTTATATTGCTTCCAAATGAGATATTGATATTTGTAAGTATTGGTGATTGAACCTTTGAATAAAAATTTGAAATTTTTTTCTCAATATCCTCCTTCGGTGAGATATAAGTTCTATAGGCTTTTGTTAAACCTGTTATTTTGTCCAGCAGGTGAGTATTGATCTCATATCCGATACCGAAGGTAAAGATTCTAGTATTGGAGATGTTGACACTTTTTATACTTTTAACTAGTGTGTCTTCATCCGTTATACCTATAGTTGGTTTACCATCAGTTATAAATATAACCATATGTGGTCTTGATTTATCAGTCTTTGCCTTAAGGGAGAGCTTTAAGGCTTCATCAATATTAGTTCCACCTATGGCTTTTAAATCATTTATAAATTCCCTCGCCTTTTTTTGACTTTTTTCATCTACATTTCTCAGTCTCTTAAAGAGCGCCTCTGCATCTGTAGAGAAGCGGATTATCTGGAAGCGGTCGCCCTTATTAAGATTTTCAATACAGAAGAGAAGAGCCTTTTGGGCTTGTTTTAGTTTTTCCCCTGCCATGCTTCCAGAGACATCTAATGCGAATGTTATATCCTTTTCGTTTATCTTCTCTGATGTAATAAGGCCAGGGTTTGCGCTCAAGAAAAAATATCCATCCTCTCCTGATTTGCGATAGGTTAGTAGGGTGATGCCGAATTTTGACCTGTCTGTATTGTAATATAATTTAAAGTCAGTGTCGGGTTTCACATTCCTTTCTTCATAGCTAACAAGCGCTTGATAATTCCCCTTTCTAATTATATCAACTTTATGGCTGGCACAATAAATGTTTTTTATAATGCTCTTATTCTTTATATCAACATTTATTACAACATCGTTCAGCGGTTTTGATGAAAATTTCTCAGTATTTAACGGATAAATATATTCAATAGTGCCGTTATCCTTTTGTAATATCTCATTATACGAAATTTTTACTCTTTTGATAGAGTGCGGTTCAATTGGAAAAATCCTTGCCTTAAAGATATCCAAACCTTCATATTCAAGTATTGCAGGATCAAGTTGTCTTCTGACTATATCCTCGTAGATTTTCCTGGCTTTTTTTGCATCTAAAAGTTCTGCTTCTGTCTCTTCCCCGTTTATGAACATGCTGAATTTATTTATGACTGCCCCTTTGGGCACTGGGAATATATAGATACCCTCTAATCTTCGCGTCGTGGGATTGTAGAATTCCTGATCTATAAAGGTAACAGCAGTTTCTCCTTTTATCTTTACATTTACATGGTGAAATTTCACCACTAAAGGAAATGGATTAATGGGGCGTTGTTCCGAACGCGGGAAGGGGCGATCTATAACAATAAATCCGTCAGCCAGAATATTCTCTGCAAAGAGCAGGAGAAAGAACAAGGGAAATATTAAATATCTATAATGTTTCTTCATCAGATTTATCCTCAAGAAAAATATCATATCTATAATTTTGATATCTAAATTTCATTTTTGAATTTTTAAATACTATTCAAATTTATAATTCTTATTAAGAGCCTGCTCCCGCACAGTTTTAATAATAGCAAGATCCAGAGTATTCTTCTTAGAGCGTTTTTTCATTTCTTCAGCAATATATTGACGTCTCTCCTTATTCAACTTGTTGATTCTTTTTTGCAGATCTTTTCTTTTTTCGACTTTCATTTTTATATACTCTTCTTTTTCTTTTTTGTTCATTCCTCTCATTTCTTTTGGCAGATCATTGTCCTTAATTTCATCTAAATTTATACTTTCATTCTCCACAGCATCAGCTAAGTCCCAACCAGTATTGACATATTGTTTTGAGGCTTTTGCTACAGACCTTTGGACAATTGATTCTTTACTCATCGATGCAGCGAGTCCATCCTGCCTGCTTTGCCTTACCTTTTTCTTCTCGCCTTTCCTGCCGTAGGCTATATATGTGTTGTTAAGTTCATTGCCAAGTTTAACAATTTCTTCATCCTGAGGCGCTTTTATATATGCAATCTTCTGGTTATGATCGATGCTTGTATACTTCCCATCAGCAAGATCTGCGCCATCCTTCCATTTTGTTCTGATCCCTTCCAGATGATTACCGCAGAATATTGTATTTACTATTATCCCCTTTGAGATAGCATCCTTGCAGGTTTTTTTATAATCAACCTGTCCCTGAGTGAAGGGTTCATTGCCTGCAATAAAGACAACTTTAAGTACCTTGTTGCTTCTGCTCCACCTCAGTCCATTTGTTGCCGCCTTTATAACCATACCACAGTACTCATTACCACCGTATGTTGTCAGTTTAAATAGCTCCTCAGATATCTTATCCAGATCTGTAGATAATGGTTCTATCATGCGCAGATAACCTTCGCTTGCAGGGATGCTCTGTTTTCCATATTCATAAAGTGCTACCTCAAGTTTAGGACTTTTTCCGTTTTTCTTAGCAAGCGCAAGTTCGTTAACTATCTTCCATAACTGTGATTTTGCCTGATCTATCAGTCCCTCCATACTTCCGCTTGTATCGAGTAGTATTGCCATCTGAATCAGCTCCTCTTTTGCCGCAAAGCTAAATGTTGAAAAGAACAACATAACCATCATAATAAATAGTAACAAAAATCGTTTAACATGTTTTTCCATATCCTTGCCTCCAAAATTTTTATTTTCTCTTTACCTTTATATACCAATTGCATTGTAAAAAGTTCCAATTTTTTTATAATAAATCCTGCATTTAATTTTTATTCTTTTGGACGGATATCATAAAAATATTTTTAAAAGGGATAAGTTTGTGATTGAGTTGCATATTCTTTTTATATATTATACTCTATAGTATATTTTTTTGGTGACATCCGGATAGTATGTGATATTATGACAGAAAATAAATTTGATTGAATGGTGACTGCTCAGATGTATTCAAAATTAAAAAAGTGGTGTAGTTAAAGGGGATATGGGGATTATAGATATATGTAGATGATAAAAAATGTTTTAAATTTCCTCAATCTCTTCTATCTCCTTATTTCCTTATCTTACACTTTTATAAAAATTTAAAATATTTGAGTAGTTAAGAGATAGCTGAGTAGTTACATTGAATGTTAAAAAATAGATGGGAAATGCATAAATATAATAAAAAACAGGGTAAAAAGTATTGTAACAGAAGCGGTAAATCACAAACTACTCTGTTTTTTTTATCAAATCATTGTTTATATTGCAGGCGCTGGTTGAGATATAAAAAGTTGACAATTTCTGTATTCTGTTCGATTTCATTTTTGCTTCTAAATTCTGCTTATGCTGATAATCTTTCTCTTTTCCGTGAGATAGTGAAAGAGAATTCCAAGATCAAAACAGTAGAGGCTGATATTATTCAGTATATTGATACACCGGGAAATTCCGCAGAGGTGTATAAAGGTAGGTATAGGGCTGATCGTAGAGGCAGGTTCAGAATCGATTATAAAACACCAAGTACTCAGATAGTGGTAAATAACGGGAAAAGCCTTTACTGGTATTATCCAAAAGACAAACTGCTCTACAAAATTGGCAGGCGGGCTAATATCATGCGCAGTCCGAAAATAAGTCCTCTTAAGGAATTTGCAAAAAACTTTGAAAAGAATTTCAGGATCGAGTATCTTGGAAAACAGCTTTACGGCTTTTTCAAAATAGCTCATCAGTTTGTAATAAGTGATAAAAAAGGGAGACTTGTCACTGATATTTGGGTTGATGTTAAAAAGAAGGTTATTCTTGCAAAAATCATTACAGATAAAGACGGCGATGAGGTTATGAAAGAGCTTTTTCAGGAATATAAGAAAATAAAAAATATATTTTTCCCCTCCAGAATCGATGTATATGCAAGAACCGCAGGCGGCATAACAAAAAATATTACGAAGTATAATAACGTAAACCTAAACTCTCCTTTCCGAAATAATATATTCAAACTTAATTTCCCTTCTGATGTTAAGGTTCGGCATTTACAGGAATAATTGATTATGAGGAATTCCCGATTACATCTTCTAAGCGTCTTCATTTTCTTATATATATTTTTTATAATTTCCTATATCTATGCACAAAAGATAACAAATTTTAAACTGATAGGTAATACATTAGATCTTGGAATTGAAAAGATGTTAAAGAAAATGTTAGTAGAGGAGAAGAGTGATTTAGACAGAAAAGATATTGAGTCAATTGGAACAAGAGTTACAAATGAATATCATCAACTGGGATATACTACAACTTATGTTGATAGACTAGTACTTAAAAAAGATGGAGTACTGGAGATTTATATTAGAGAATCCCGAATCCTTAAGGTGAATATATCCGGCGCTGACAGTAAGGATGTCAGAGATATTGAGTTAATGATAGTTCCTGTAAAAAGTGAAGTATATAACAAGTTTGATATTGAAAGAAGGGTAGAGCGTATAAAAAGAATATATGACTTTCATGATGCCAAGATTTATGCTATTAATTATAAGGACTCAGGAGATGTCTTCCTTTCTGTAAAGCTGGAAAAAAAGGTTAGAGGAAATTTCTATGGCGGAATTGGAGTCAATCCGATTTACGGTTTTTCACCTAGCCTCGGCTACTTCTATCCATTTAAAGATTCAGCGTTGGATCTGTTTTCAAGAGCTGGTTACAGGGATGGGGAGTTTAGAAGGCTGGAAGGAGATGCTAAGTACTTTTTTTTTACAGATGAAACTAATATTGCATATTATTTTGGTGTAAAATCCTCCAGACTTCTTGAGGTATGGGAAACCATTGATAAAGAATATACAGTATTATCCATTACACCTATAACAGGTGTGAGGTACATACATCGATATATAATGCTTGATCTGCGCTTGAATGAGATTGTCGCCAGTATAGATAATTACAGGGATGATAAATTTATAAATTATGACACAAGATTAGCCCTGGAGATTGAGGTCTCAAACCGATTTCGTTTGCTTGTTAAAGATGATTCTACAGATTTGAAATTATCTCTATCAGCAGGGAAAAGTGAACTGAATCCAGAAGGTTATATCATTTCCGCTTTGTACTTTAAGACTTCAATTATGCCCTTTTCATGGTTAAGAT
>JAXHTB010000243.1:0-6019 GCA_034190185.1 Spirochaetota bacterium
AGAAAAACAAGGGAAAGAATTGAGGATTTCGTTTCTCATGTAGTTCCCGAAGTGGATTAGCTTACTGAATTGGAAAATGTAAAAAAAATATCTGGACAAAGATGATAGGGATACAAATAATCGTAACAAAATAAGGTTATGAGATTCATTTTCATCTTATGGAGGTATTTTAAGGAAAAACTGCACTCTATAGATAAAACCAGCATATAAATGCAATCCTGCCTTTATCCTATCTTTCTTACTCTTTCATTATGGATGGTTGGTATAAAGGTAAATTCAGTAACAATTAAATTTAAAATTTGTATAAGCAAATTACATAATGCCCGAAATGGGCACAAATTATATTGCAGGTAGAGGAGACAATTATGGATTTTGAGTTAAACGAAGAACAACGAATATTAAAAGAAACTCTTCGCAAATTCATGGACAATGAAATAATCCCTATTAGTAATGATTATGAGAAGGATAGGATACAGATAACCAAGGAGATTATTAGAAAACTCTCCGAGTTTGGTTATGTAGGAGCTACAATTCCTGAAGAGGATGGCGGTTTCGGACTAGATACATTAACATACTGCTTGATGGTTGAAGAACTTGGACGCGCATGGGGAGCGCTTCGCACAATGATGACAGTGTCGAATCTTGTTACTGAGCTGATCTACAAGCATGGGAATGATGATCACAGAAAAAGGATTGTCCCAAAACTTATCAGTCTGGATTTCCTTGCAGCTTTTGGCCTTACAGAGCCTAATGTAGGCTCAAATACAAGCGCTATAGAAACAACGGCTGTACGCGATGGGGATGACTTTATATTAAACGGCACTAAGACAATGATAACAAATGGCGCTATAGCAGATGTTATAATTGTTTTTGCCTCAATTGATCGCACCAAGGGAGCAAAAGGTGTGACCGCATTTTTGGTTGAGACTGATAAGTCTCCTGTGAAGACAAGCAGCATACAGAAAATGGGGATGCACTCCTCTGTTTTATCTGAGGTGGTTCTTGAGGACTGCCGTGTCCCAGCTTCTAATATTCTTGGTGAAGAGGGCAGGGGGCTTAAGATCGCGCTTGGCGGATTGAATGTAGGGCGCTGTATTGTGGCTTTTGCTGTAATAGGATTGGCTCAGGCATGTCTGGAAGCTGCCATAAGATATGTAAAGGAGAGAAATCAGTTTGGCAAGCCTATAGGGCAGTTTCAGCTTATACAGGCAAAGATTGCAGATATGGCAATGGAGCTGGATGCAGCAAGGCTTTTAGCGCTAAGGGCTGCTTCTATGATTGACAGTGGTGTTAATTGCGTTAAGGAATCATCTTTTGCAAAACTATATGCGACAGAAGCAGTATTAAGGATTGCCAGCAATGCAATGCAGGTTCATGGTGGATATGGTTATACTCAGGAATATCTTGTTGAGAGATATTATAGAGATGCAAGACATCTTACAATGGCAGAGGGCACAAGCGAGATGCAGAGACTAATTATTGGCAGGGAGCTTCTTGGTCTTGCTGCCTTTTCATAAATAAGGGAGGGTATATGAGTGAAACAAAATATTTTGATGATTTAAGCATTGGAGACAATACAACATCAGCTTCTAGGACAATAACAGAAGCGGATATAGTAAATTTTGCAGGACTTTCAGGGGATTATAATCCAATCCATATAGATAATACTTATGCGGAAAAATCACCCTTTAAACAGCGTATTGCGCACGGGCTGCTTGTGCTCTCAATAGCTTCCGGACTTTTTACAACTACTGATCTGAATCTATCAATGAAAGGAAGTCTTATTGCGCTTATGGATGTTAAATGTCAGTTTAAGAATCCTGTGTTTATTGGGGATACAATACATGTAGTGGCAGAGATCAAGGAGAAGAAGGAGACTAGCAAGGGCGATAGAGGTGTAATAATAATGGAACGAAATGTTTTTAAACAGAATGGTGATATAGTACAAAAAATTGAAGCCACACTGATGATGAGGCGTAAGGTATAAATACATTTTTTGGAGGGAAAGAATGGGAATGGAAGGTAAAGTTGCTATAGTTACAGGTTCAGGTCTTGGTATTGGTCGAGTTGTTGCCTTAACTTTTGCATCTAATGGAATAAAGGTAGTTGTTAACGATGTTGTTGAAGAAAATGGCAATAAGACTGTAGAAGAGATAAAATCGAATGGCGGGGATGCTGTTTTTATTAAGGCTGACATCTCTAAATGGGATGATGCAAAGATGCTTGTAGATAAGGCTGTTGAGGCATTTGGCACAGTGGATATCCTGATAAATAACGCAGGAATCACCCGGGATAAATTAATGAAAAAGATGGAAGAAGAAGATTGGGACTTACTCATGAATATCAACCTCAAGGGTGCATTTAATTGCTGTAAGTTTGCCACTCCCATAATGGTTGAGAAGAATTTCGGAAAGATAGTAAATCTTTCTTCAAGAGCGCACCTTGGCAATCCAGGACAGACAAATTATTCATCTTCAAAGGCTGGCATTATTGGGCTTACTAAAGCTCTGGCTCTTGAATTTGGGCGTTTTAATATAAATGTAAACGCTGTGGCTCCTGGGATGATTGAAACTGAGGGGCTTAAGAATCATCCTAAGCATGATATGATTGTAGAAAATGCACTGAAAATAACACCTTTAAATAGGGTAGGTAAACCTGAGGATATTGCAAATGTTATACTTTTTTTAGTAAGTGAAAATTCAAGCTATATTACAGGAGAGGTTATCCATGTTACTGGTGGGCGGTATTAGTTTTAGATCATATACAATTAAAGACTTGAGACATCATTTGGATGAGATAGTATAGATCCCATAAGATTATTTAGTGGTGATTTGAATTTATTAATAAAAGATTAAGTTTTATTTACCTAAGAGGTGGGGTATAAATCTGACGCATTTTTTGAAAAAAAGTTCTCCTCATTATTAAGAAACAGGAAAATTAAACCGCAAAGACACTAAGGACGCAAAGAAAGAATAAGTGAGGGATTAGGTCTGAATAATATTGAGGACATTGGACATAAAATTATAAGTTTTGCTATAAAAGTTCATCGCTATTTAGGTCCCGGTTTATTGGAATCTGCTTACCAAAAATGTCTTACTTATGAACTGCAAAAAATAGGATTAAAAGTAGATTGTGAAGTATTATTACCTATAAAGTATGAAGAAATACTTATAGAATCAGGTTATCGGCTTGATATGATTATAGAAGATAGTATTATTATTGAAAATAAAACAGTAGAGAAGATATTACCAATACACGAAGCCCAACTTCTCACATATTTAAAATTAAAAAATTGTCGATTGGGTTTTATTTTTAATTGGAAATCTGTTCTGATTAAAGACGGAATCAAGCGTATGGTAAATAACTTGTGATGAAAAGAAAAAATTTTGCGCTCTTTGCGTCTTTGCGGTTAAAAAATGGAGGGAAGGAAAATCAATAGGTTTTACACCCCACCTAAGGGGATGATACTATAATAAATTTTATTAAAGGATAAGGAAATGAATCAAGAGATTTTAAGTAAAGATAAGATAGATCCGGTTTTAGTCAATCTATTTGACATTCCTTCTGGAGATGATAAACCGCATCTAGTTGCTAGTAAGTGTAAGAAATGCAGCAATTATTTTTTCCCAAAAAAGCCTCTATGTCCAGATTGCTTTGAGGAGGGACTTTTGGAAGATGTATTTTTAAGCGAAGAAGGAGTTATCTACACATATTGCATTGTAAGAGCAGCTCCTGTTGGTTTTGATTCACCTTATGTTTTAGGGTATATCGATCTTCCAGAAGGAATTCGGATTTTTAGTATGATAGAGAGTGACGATCTTGCTGATATAAAGATAGGCGCTAAGGTAAAATACACAACTGGCAAGATACGTCAGGATGAAAATGGAGAGGATGTTTATGGATTCAAGTTTAGTGTTATTTAGTTTAAAACTCTCTCTGAATCAAGTAAGGAGGAAATAAAGATGCGAGAAATAAGCATTGTCGGCGTTGGTATGACAAAATTTGCTAAATTACCTGAAAAGGATGTTATAGAATTGGGCCGTGAGGCATGTATTAAGGCTATTAAAAGCAGCAATGTACCCAGAAAGGATATTCAGATTGCATATTGCGGAACTGCTCGCACAGGGCAGTTGTTAAATCGAGAATGTGGTGTAGGACAGACAATTCTGATAGACTTAGGTATTGGCGGGATCCCTGTTACAAGTGTTGGTAATTTCTGTGCTAGCGGTTCATCAGCATTAAGAGAAGCTATACTTGCAGTAGGTTCAGGATTATATGATGTAGCTCTTGCAATAGGAGTTGAAAAATTATCTGTTAGACGTGGCAAAGGGAGACCTTTGACATCTGATGGTGTAACACTGCTGACTTCTATCGGTTTTTCTCCCCCAACATATTTTGCAGAGATAGCTACACGACATATGTATGAATACGGAACTACTGAGGAGCAGATGGCTGCTGTAACAGTAAAGAACAGGGGGAATGCACAGTATAATCCTAATTGTCAGTATCAGACCACTGTTACAATAGAGGAGGTTTTATCTTCTAGGCCTATTGTTGATCCTATGAAAATGCTTAACTGTTGTCCCACAACTGATGGAGCTGCTGCTGCAATAGTATGTTCTAAAGATGTCGCTAAAAAGTATACAGATAAACCAGTTGATGTAATCGGAACATCATTAAAATTTGGCGCATCTGAAAAGAAAAAAGATATTACAACCTTTAGTGGAGATATAGCCTCTGTAAATGAGGCTTATGAAATGGCTGGTCTAGGTCCAAAAGATATTGATGTTGCTGAGGTTCATGATTGCTTTAGCATTGCAGAGATCCTTCATTATGAGGATTTAGGTTTTTGTGCTAAAGGTGAAGGCGGACGTTTTGTTGAGGAAGGAAAAGCAAGTATTGGAGGAGAAGTTGCTATTAATACTAGCGGAGGGCTTCTTTCTAGAGGGCATCCATTTGGCGGGACAGGACTTGCTCAGGTGTGTGAAATATTCTGGCAGTTAAGAGGAGAAGCTGGTAAAAGGCAGGTGCCAATCGCAAGAATCGGAATGACCCATACTAATGGAGGATTTCAGGATAGCATAGAATTGGCAGATGTCGCTTCTAGCTGCGTTCATATTTATAAACAGGGGTGGTAGCATAATATCACTTATGTAAGTAGAAAAAGAACGCAGCCAGTTTGTCTGGCTCAACAGGATTGGTATATTCAGATGAGCTTAGGATAATGCAGAAGCATCATCAAATCATAAGATTTGCTACATGATGTTTTAAAAGGATAATAACATTGAATTAATCAGAACTCGGAATCGTGGTTAGGAACTCGTAACCCGAGACTTCGAACTCAAAACATTGTCTGGAGGGTTGTATGAGAGAGCTGTTGCATGATGAATTATTTAATCTGGGAACAACCGAGAGTTCACCAAAGGTGATGCCTCTTAAAGATGCGGTGAACCAACTCGTTCGTCCTGGAATGTTGATACATACAGGACAAACAAGTATCCGATGGTGTTCTGCCATTTATTATGAGATAGCCCGTAAATTTTGGGGCAAGGGTGGAGATCTTACAATGGTTGGTGTCTCCATGAATTTCCCGCAGTCTATTCTAGTTCATGGTGGTATTGTAAAGAAGATAATTACGAGTTATTTTGGAGATCCATATTTTATCCCTAGTCCTAACCGAATATTTTTACGTGCTGCAAAAGAGGGCACTTTAGAGATCGAGAATTGGTCGATATATACAATCCCATTACGTTTTAAAGCTGCTGCCCTTGGGGTACCATTTCTTCCAACGCATTCACTTATAGGCAGTGATATGGAGAAGGAAAATAAAGATGATTTTTTGGTAATTGATGATCCTTTTAAAAGCGGACAGAAGATTGGACTTGTAAAGGCGCTTCAGCCTGATCTGACAGTCGTACATGCATGGATGGCAGATGCCGATGGCAATGCTGTTTTTGCGCCTCCTTTAGCAGATAACATGTATGGCGCTATGGCCAGTAAAGAGGGGGTTCTCCTTACT
>JAXHTB010000244.1:0-5996 GCA_034190185.1 Spirochaetota bacterium
TTCAATTTTAATTATATCTATACTAAAGCTTTAACTTACCTGAATTTCAAATATTGAAGGCTAGCGTTTTTTATATCTAATTTGAAAATCATATATCTTTTTGTTGACTTTCATTATCCTATATGTAAAGCTAGAAAAACTTCAATAATTGCAATTTAAGATTATCATGTATTAAGAGGAAATATGAATAAAAAGTACAGTGATATGATAGTTTCTGGAGCAATTCTCAGTATTGGTCTTATTATTCTTGGTTATTTAATTTCAAGCAGCATCGTTCGCATTAAAGAGATGGATAGAACAGTAATTGTAAAGGGTTTATCTGAACGCGAGGCACCTGCTAATATTGCAATCTGGCCTATAAAATTTAGCGAAGCTGGAAGTGACTTAAACAAAGTTATCTCTGCTGTTCAACTTAAAAATAATCATATAATAAAATTCCTCAAAAAGAACAATTTCGATGAAAATGAAATTACGATATCTGCTCCCTCAATAATTGACAGACATGTGCAGGAATATTTTGACTCAACTAAGGTAAAATTCAGATATTCTGCAAGATCAACGATTACAGTTTACACTGACAAGGTTGGGAAAGTCATAGAATCGATGAAGAAACTCGTTGAACTTGGGAAAAGAGGTATTGCAATTTCAAGCCAGGACTACCAAAGGAGAACAGAATTTATTTTTAGCAATCTAAATGATATCAAACCAAAAATGATAGAAGAAGCAACAAAAAATGCCCGTCAAGTAGCTTTAAAATTTGCAAAGGATTCCAATAGCAAACTTGGAAAAATTAAACATGCCCGACAAGGACAATTTTCAATCTATAACAGAGACAGCAATACTCCTCATATCAAGAAAATAAGAGTAGTCTCTACTATTGAATATTACCTGTCAGATTAAATATGCAACTCCTTTGAAAAGCCAACATATAGATTATTATTCTTTATTCTATATTAGTTTTAGTAAATAATATCTATAAATATATTAAAATTCTGAAGCAATAAGATAAATAAATAAGTTAAAAGGTGCAGATCTATTCCTTAATAACATCCTTCATTTCACTAATAGAAGCAATTACAATATCAGGCTGATACCTTTGATCCTTCTCTGTATAACTTTTAACCTTATCTTTAGTTCCTATTAAATGAATTGTCTTAAGTCCCAAACTCTTACCACAAATAATGTCAGTTATTTTATCTCCAACAAAGTAGGACTTTGTAAAATCTATACAATACTGTTCTTTTACAATCTGAAGAAGCAGTGTTTTGGGTTTTCTGCAGATGCAATCATGGTGCGGGGAATGAGGGCAATACAAAATATCATTAACTAAACTATAACCACCAGCAAGGGATAGAAATCTGCAGTTAACCTCTCTATACTCTAAGGGCTTGATCAATCCCCTGCCCATGCCAGATTGATTTGTTATAATAAAAATCTTATATCTTAAAAATTTAATATATCTAAGAATATCTTCAGTATTTCTGTATAGCTTCATATCCTCAGGATTATTGATATAGCCGGTATCTAAATTTAGTGTATCATCCCTATCAAAAAAAAACGCTTTCATAATGATAGATATTCCGGTGCAATTCTTGATTTCAATACTTCCTTTGATATTGCTGTTGTTCCCATCTCGCCTACAGTATAACCGGCGGCTATATTGGATAATACTGCGGCCTCTTCTGGGGCAGCTCCACAGAGCATCGCTAGAGTAAATACTGTAATAACTGTATCACCAGCTCCTGTTACATCGTAAACATGCTTTGCAACGGTTGGAACATGTTTAAATGGAACATCTCTTCCAAATAGAGCCATTCCATTTTCACCAAGTGTAATAAGTAGAAGAAGAGGGGATATTTTATTCATTATATTTTCTGCAGCAATGCATAATGAATCATAATCAAATATCTTAACTCCTGATGCTTCCTCAGCTTCATGATGATTTGGAGTTACAAGGGATATATTACGATATAAGTTAAAACTTGCAACATTTGGGTCTACTGCAATAAAAATATCTTCTCCTAATATAGCATAAATTCCTTGGAGCAAATTGCGGCTTATTAAACCTTTATTGTAGTCGGATACGATTATCCCAGATATCTTTTCCCGTATACTTTTGACATAACTAATCAGTCTATGAGAAATCTCTTCATCTACTTCGCAAGGATCTTCATAGTCAAGCCTGAGCATCTGCTGATTATTCCCAATAATCCGTGTTTTCAATGTGCTGGGTCTTTTGAGAGTCTTTATTATTCCTTTACTTTCCACCCTGTTGTTATCTAAATATTCATAAACAAAATCAGCATTATTATCATTTCCGACTATGCCTGCTACATATGGCTTAGCATTAAGGGATATCAGATTATTAACTACATTCAATGAGCCCCCAGGACGGTCCTCCCTCTTCTCTTCCAACACAACAGGAACAGGGGCTTCAGGGGATATTCTACTAACATTACCCCAAATATATCTATCCACCATAATATCCCCAACTACGAGAACACCTTTATCCTCAAATGAATCTATTATAGTTTTAAATCTATCTATCATTTTTTATAAATTTATAAAGATATATATTTAATATGAGGAGCAAATTACATTTTAGCACAGCTATTACTTATGATAAAATATAATTTTAGGAAGTATTTATATTAGAATAATAAAGGGGTCAACTATTATTTAAAATCCTGTGAGACTCCTCCACAACGCAGTCTATAATTAATTCGATATCATTATTGTATTCTTCAAATTGATCATAAAGACCTATACTGAAATAGAAAAGGAATTCAATATTGCCAGCAGGACCTTTTATAGGAGAATAGGTTAATCCTCTAAATACAGCCCCCTTATCAAAAAGAGAGGTTAATACCCTTTTCAGGATCTTACTGTGATCCTCTTTATCTCTTACTACTCCATTGTTATGTTCATAAGATTTTGCTTCAAACTGGGGTTTTATAAGAATAATTCCATCATCAGGAGAGATATTATCCCTTATACTACTGAAAACTTTTATTATAGATATAAATGATAGATCAGCAGTTACAAAATCGATTATATCATTGAAGTGCTTTTTTTCTATATTTCTAACATTTGTTCTCTCAAGAACTACAACCTTATCATCATTCCTTAAACGATAATCTAGCTGGCCATAACCGACATCGATAGCATAAACCTTGCATACTCCATTTTTCAAGAGGCAATCTGTAAACCCACCAGTAGATGATCCGAGGTCAGCAACAACCCTCTCCTTTACAGATATTCCAAAGTGATCTAGCGCATGCTGGAGCTTCTCTCCACCTCTGCTTACAAAAATTCCACTCGGTCTTTCTACAACTATCCTTTCCGTACAAGAAATTATTTTTGATGGAGTATGAACTGTTTCACCGTTAACCTTAACCCATCCAGCAATAATGATCTTTTTTGCTTTTTCAATCGATTCGCTAAGCCCGTTTTCTAACAGACAAACGTCTAATCTTCTCCCCTTTCCCATCTGGATTTATCCACTTCATTTTCTCAATAATCTTTTTACAAAGTGACTCAGCATCCAAACCGTATTTCATGAAGAGGTCTCCTCTTGTACCATGAGTAACGAACTCATCAGGGAATCCAACATTAAACAAGAATTTGTCTTTCAAATCAGCATCGATCTCTGAAAGTATAGACTCCCCAACTCCACCTGAAATATACCCATTCTCCATGGTTATAAAACAGGATGTATTTTTAATTACACTTTGTATACTATTTAGATCAAGAGGTTTTATAGAAAGAAGATCGATAACAGAACTCATTACTCCCTCCTTTTCCAAATGTTTATGCAGATCAACTGCAATTTTCATCATATCACCTAACGAAAATATTGCGATATCGGTCCCATGTGTTATTCTCTTTGATTTTCCCGGCTCATATCTGTTAAATTCATTATAATTAAACTCATTTAAAATTTCACCGCCTCTTGGATACCTTATCGCTATAGGTCCTTTATCATATCTCTGAGCAAAATACAGCATATCTCTGAGTTCAGAGCAATTAGAAGGAGCTAAGAAAATAAAATTAGGGATATTCTTTATAATACAAACGTCAAAGAGTCCATGATGAGTTTCCCCATCTTCGCCTACAATTCCTGCCCTATCAATTAAAATCCTTACCGGAAGATTCATTATACCAACATCATGAATAATCTGATCAACAGCTCTTTGCAAAAAGGTAGAATATATAGATACAAAAGGCTTCAAACCTTTGGCAGCAAGTGCACAAGCAAAGGTTATAGCATGCTGCTCTGCAATACCGACATCGAAAAATCTTTCCGGAGCCTTTTCCGAAAAATGATTAAGACCTGTCCCTAGCTTCATTGCAGCAGTAATTGCTATAACCTTCTTATCAAATTTCGATATCCTTGCTAAGGTTTTACCAACAATCTCTGAATAAGTAGTAAGATTATTATTTGCAGGTAATCCAGTTTTTTTATCAAATGGACCTATGCCATGAAATATATCAGGATCTTTCTCAGCAGGTTTATATCCCTTCCCTTTTCTTGTTATAACATGTAATATTCTAGGGCCAGAATTTATTTGGTTTAATCTATTAAGGATATTTATTAACGCCTTTAGGTTATGACCATCAACAGGTCCGAAGTATCTAATGTCCAGTTCCTCAAAAAAAACGCCAGGCATTATTATACCCTTAACTCCTTCCTCCATCTTAAAAAGAAAATCGTATAGAGAATTTCCAAATTTTGGAAGTTTCTTAATAATATCATAAGAGCGTTTTCTCAAACGGTTGTACAATGAGCCTGTTATTAACCGCATTAGGTATTCAGACAGAGCGCCTACATTCTCCGATATAAAATGCTCATTATCATTCAGAACTATTATTACATCCTTTTTCAAATGACCAATCTGGTTTAATGCTTCAAAGGCCATTCCTCCAGTTAATGAGCCATCTCCAACAACTCCCACAACCTTATATTTCTCATTGTTGATATCTCTTGCAACAGCCTCTCCCAGTGCTAGTGAAAGACTTGTACTACTATGCCCGGAATTATATACATCATATTCCGATTCAGACATACGAGGAAAACCGCTAAGACCACCGAACCTTCTAATGGTTTCAAACTCGCTCCTTCTTCCTGTGAGTATTTTATGAGCATAGCATTGATGACCTACGTCCCAGATTATCTTATCTTTAGGTGTGTTGAATACATAATGCAGGGCAAGTGTCAATTCAACAACTCCAAGTGAAGAAGCAAGATGCCCACCGTTTATTGAAATAACTTCAATAATCTCTTTTCTTAGCTCATCTGCTAATTCACTGATTTCATTTATGGCGAGTTTCCTTAAATCACTAATTTCTTTGATTGAATCTAAAATCACTTCTAAATTCCCCTATAAAAAAAACAAAATTCCAATCAAGATAATCGCGATTAGTAAAAAATCATAATGAAGAGTAAAACGATTTATACTTTGACAAGAACTTTCGAATTTATATCATTTTAAGGTGATCTTTCTACAACCTTATTTGTTTTCATCTGGATTTAATATCCAATCACCCTATCTCTATAATCCCTTTATCCCCTATTTTATACTAATTTGTAGGTAAATGTCAGAGTTTACTCCCTGAATCCTGTTTATGCTATTTCAAAAAAATAAACATGATATAAAAAAGTGTCAAAAACGTTCAAAATTCCTTTAAGCTAAATAGTAAATTTACTATAATTTTATAGCCAACTATTTTGCGTAATCGATAACTCTGGTTTCTCTTATAAGGGTAACTCTAATAATTCCAGGATATTTCAGGTCAGACTCAATTTTTTTAGCAATATCTTTAACTAAAACCTGGGCTTTTTCATCACTAATAATATCGTTTGAAACTAAAACCCTTATTTCCCTCCCAGCCTGAATAGCATAGCATTTCTCAACACCCTTAAAACCAGAAGCAATAACTTCCAAATTTTTTAATCTGCTAAGATAAGTTTCTAGTGACTCTCTTCTTGCTCCAGG
>JAXHTB010000245.1:0-5331 GCA_034190185.1 Spirochaetota bacterium
CCCCGCCTGACCTCAACATCCTCTGTATTGGATATCTTTATTTTATCAGAAAAATGAAGAACTGCCAACCTGTATATAAAAAAACAGGCTATACCCATGATGAGCAAGCCCGTTATATATACCCTTCGTTTAAATATACTTTGGCTCATTTATTCTATTTGATAAATTATTTAAGTTCAGAGTTTTGAATTTCAGATAACTGATCCCTAAGGTCCTTACCTAATCAATCCGTATCTTGAAAAATCAAGATTTTTGATATGTTCTGTATTCCAGTATAGAACAAAGGCCCTGCCTTTTATCCTTTCAATAGGCAGATAACCGAATCCTCTGCTATCAAAAGAATTTTCTCGATTGTCACCGAGGACAACAACCATCCCTTCAGGCACAATCCCTTCTATTCTTTTTTTACTAAATCCTCGGTAACTAGTTGTTCCTTTTATATAGGGCTCATCAATTTTTTGCCCGTTGACATATACATAACCATTTTCAATATGTAATTCATCGCCCTGCACTGCAATACACCTTTTTATAAAATCCTTCTCTTCCTCATCTGGGGGCCTGAATATTACAATATCCCCTCTTTCAATACCTCTTAATCCTATAAAGTCTAGATGTTTCGGTTTTTCCATATTAAATATTTTGGGAAAGACAGGACCATATGTAATCTTTTCAACCATAAGATGATCACCAACAAGCAAGGTATCTTCCATCGATCCTGTTGGAATATAATAAGCCTGAATTATAAACTCCCGAATATGCATAGCTAATATGAATGCAACAAGCAATGCATCGAAAAGATCCCATATCTTCTTCAGAAACGCAGTTCTTCTAGGAGCAATATCATTGAAGATAGAAAGTATTTTCTTTCTATCTTCATCAGTTAAAAGAACGATTGGGAAAGATGTTCTCTTATCCTTCTCACGGATAATAAGGTTTGAAAGAATATTAACTTCAAGATAGGTAATATCTATAGCATTTATTAAAATCTCATCATCTTTGTAAAATATTTTAATACTATCCTGAGAAATAAGTATCCTGCCATTCTTATATTTCAAATATTTAATTATATAATTAATAAATCTTAATATAAAAATGCCTGTAATCATCGCTCCCAGGAAATAAACCCACAACTCAAAAAAAGAATTAACAAAGGGTTCTATTGCCGCAATAAAGGAAGTTGCATATGGTAGTAATATAAGATAAAAAAATCTTTTTGTAAAAAATTTAAAGGCTTCATATCCAGAAATAATATTAAATTCTGCATTATCCGCTTCGAGTTTTTCGAATCGTAAGAACTGTAGCATTACTTACTCCTTAAGTAGATTGTGTATCTCACATGGAAGATATACGCCTTTGGCGTAAAGATGATACTATGAAGTAATATACAAAGAATTGACATGGAGGTTAAGAGCACTTTGCCCTAATTAGTCACCCCGGGATCAATCCTTTTGAAGCAAAAAACTTCACATTTCACAAAAAATGACAACTTTAAATCTGAATTCCGATACTCTAGATTATATTTTCTCCTATCTCAATAGATATGGAAAGAAGACCTAACGCAATTGCATAAACTATTGCTATTATTTGTTTAATTTTATTGTAAATGTTATTGCATAAATATCATCAACTATTTAAAATTGTTTGTTTTTCAATGTCTATCACTTTTTTTATTATGAAATCAATAACAGAAGCTATAAAAAATATTGAACCTAATCAAATTGACGAACTCTGTACCATTCTTCTACAAGGTGAAAAGACTAATAAGAACAGCTCTAAAGATCTTTTATCCCGTCTTTTAACCTTCTTTGGGATAAATTTAATTTTATCGCATCTCTCTCAGGATGAGCAGAAGGTCTTATCAATCGTATATAAAAATGGCAACGGTATCACCTTCAGTGAAATAGAGAAAATTCTAAAAATTGATACAACAAAAATCGACGAGATTTCTAATACTCTCTCTAAACGATTACTTGTATACGTGCTTAAAAACATTCAGAAACTGCACAATAAACTTAACAAGATATACATTTTCCCTGAAATTTGCGATCTCCTCAATATTTTAGAAGAAAATACAATTTCAAATCATTATAATAACATACTCAACAATTTAAAAGAGGAAGATTCTTCAAACATAATATCAAATTATTCTATTTTAAAGGATAAAGAGTCTCATAAATTAATAGAGATGTTATTTGAAAAAGGTGGAATTATTTTATTTGATGAAATTATTAATACAATTCCTTCAAATACTATTGAGAATATCTTATCAAACCTTAAGGAAAAAAATTTCATAGAAATTTATAATGATTTAAGATACTCTTCTAAAACGATTATCCTACTAAATACAGAATTATTTATATATTTATTAAAACAGAAGCAGCTTGAAAAAATTGACAAAAAACAAAATATTCACAACCATTTTTATTTACTTCTAAATCTAATATATACATTTGATACAGTATCTACTAATGGACTCTTTCTTACAAAACAAAACGAATTCCGAAAAATAGACATAAAACGACTTTCAGAATCTATGGCTAAATTAAACAATATTCATGGAAATGAAGTCAGCCAGAAAGATATGTCCCAATTATCTCTTTATATTCTATATCTTCTTAAAGGACTTAAGGTAAAAAAGGATTCAATAATAATATCACTAAAGAATATTGAGGAAGAATTAAAAGATCCTGTTAATCTATTGATTAAGGTTATTAAACTTCTTCATTCCAGAGTAGATGATCCACTATTTGCATCACCGATAAAAATGCCGTCATATAAAATTATTCGAAATATCCTTAAGCTGATCTACCAGCACAGTAACAGCCCTTATTCTTTCCTACAATCGATATATTTAGTCAAGCCAATTTCACTCCTTACTAATGATGAATTATCAACTCTTACTGATATTAGGGAAAAAATAATAGAGCAATTTAACAAGGGAATGAATTTCTTATGTATAATGGGAATTATTGAAATAAAAAACGGCATAATCAAGTTATCTGATATTGGAGATGATATTGTAAGCAGACTTTTTAAAACAGACGGAGAATCTGTTAAAGAAATTGATAAAATAAAAAAAGAGATCTATATAAATCCGGACTTTTCACTGATAATCCCCAAAAATGAGATACCATCTACAGCGTTATTCCATATTTTAACACATACTAAAGTTTTAACAGACGATGTTATTCTTCATTCTATCATCAGTAAAAATTCGATTATTAAAGCTCATAAAAGGGGGATGACACAGGATTATTTTATTTCAACTCTAAAAAAATATTCAAAAAATGAAATACCACAAAATCTCTCTTTTTTGCTGACTGAATGGCCCAAGCAGTCGATAAATATAATTATTAAGAATGTTATGATTATAAATTCCAGTCATCCGTCATTTCTTGATGAACTTGCATATGGAAATTTAAAATCCAGTATAGTAGAAAGAATATCTCCTACATATGCAATAATAGATAGTTATTATCTCGATCAGATAATAAAAGCAGCAAAAAAAAGTAATGCTGCAGTTAGGCTATTTGAGGATGAAGATAATGAAAATTATGATTGATCATCAACAATTACTTCAATTCTTTTTTTGAATTTCCAATTTATATACGGGCTTAAGGCCTTAAGTGTTGTTTCAGTAACAAAATAGATTTTCCCCATCAGTTTAACAAGACCACCTTTATAATAGGAAAGTTTCATCCTGTGATCTACCCAGCCGACTGGTTCAACATTTCGCCAGTTATCACATGTTTTTAATACAGGTATTTTTTTTAGATATATTTCCTTTATTGTCCCATCTTCAACTGAGTCTGCTAAAATAATCTCCCACTCCATATTATTAACTCTTAACCTGTATTATATTGTCAGTAAAATAGCTGATAATACCGCAAAAACACCAAAAAATAAAAATACAAATTAAAACTCAGATCCTCATAAGAGTTAGTAATCCTTTATAAAACATCATTGCTCTATTTTTTAAGCTCACATATTTTTGTTTTTAATTTTTTAACTTCTTCTGTCAGTTTCTTATTTTCTTCAATCACTTTTGCATAATCCTTCCGTAATTGTAAAGCTTCATTTCTGCTTAGTTCCACAACCCTCTCAGTTGCATCTATTACCTCTGTTGCTTCCATCAATTTCATTGAAGAATAATCAATAACATTCTCCTGCGCCTGTATAACACTGTTAGCATCCATAAGCTCTTTTCGTCTTAGATCCTCGAGCATTTCCTCAGCATTTATCCTCTTTTTAAGATATAACATCTCATTCTGACGAACAATACTTATCTCCTCAATAGCTTTATTCAACTTCATCTGTTCTGACATCAGATGTTTTTCATAATCCAATATCTTTTCAAATGCATCTCTTTCCTTTTCTGTAACAAATATATCTTTTCTATTGATATCCATTATATTTTCGTATGCATCAATCCTTTCCTCTACCTCTCTTGATACATATCTCATCATCTCTCTATATCTCTCTACAATTACAGACTTTTCAAGCAACAGTGCAAACTCTCTTTTATCTATAGGCCTTGAAAGAAATTCAATATGAAGAATATTTGAACAAATCTTTAAAGCTTTATTAATTTGCCTTTTGTAAAGAATGAAAAACTTAAGGAAATGGTGCATCCTCTCATCATTTTTAATCATTGATACAACATCATCAATTTCTCTATCTCTATAATCGATTATAAATATATTTATATTATAAATCGGAATATCAATATTTTTTAAATTCTTCTTTTTAATAAGTTGTAGATTCAGACCTAGTTCAACTATCGAATTCGCTATTCTCAAACCATCTTCATTATCAGTTAAATACCAGATATTTATCCTTTCCATCATCATCCTTCAATATTTAGATGTTTAAACAATTATAAAGAATACAATTGAATATTCAACACCTTTTTTATAGTTATCAGTAAATTGTAAAAATTCCTGAACCTTTTAGTTCATAATCACAGCGCCTATTATGTCCTTTTGTATAAATACATAATGTCAATATGCAGCAAAAATGATAAAATAAGCCCTCCATGACTCATTTTGCCGCTATTTGAATATTTCGATAAATTAGGTCCCCGCATCCTGACTTCTACCCACATTTTTTTGTAAAACAAGGAGATGTGGGAATTAAAGAGATATAAAGATATTTAATCAATTTCTATAGGGAAAATCAGTATTTCATCCGTATTGATCCGTGGCTAAAAAACATGCTATTTTATTTCTCAAAATAGTTTGAGCTTACCTTTAATTATTCCTATTAGAAAAGTTAATAAGAGAATTTCTCCTTATAGACAATTAAAACAGAACCTGCAAGTAAAAGAATGAT
>JAXHTB010000245.1:5341-5988 GCA_034190185.1 Spirochaetota bacterium
ATTAGAACCCCAAACACCCATAAAGGGATGAATCATCCCTCTTATTGCAAGTGACTGGCCAGACATAAAGAATATATAATATACAAAAAAAACAATAATGCTCAATCCAAACCCAATTCCTCTACCGCTTCGCTTTGAAAACATGCCTATAGGGGTTCCAATAATCGAAAAAACAAGACAGCTAAAGGGTATTGCATATTTTTTATATAATTCTACCATGTACCTGGCAATATCCCTGTCCTCCTTGTAAGATTTACCGGAATTATTAATAATATTATATAACTCAATACTATTCATCTCAGTTGGATTTGGCTTCCTTTTATTCTCATTATAATCAATCCTCCCTTCTGTTATCATTATCTCTGCATCTCCATTGCTAAAATCAACTATAGAATAGGTATCATTTTTTATCTCGTTAGAAAAAAGCCTCCCTTTAAAGAGATGTAGTATCTTACTCCCATCCTCGTTCTGCTTCCATGCTCCGCTCTCTGCTTTTATAACATCCCATCCACCACTTTCATTTTTATTATAGATTAGGATATTGTTTAATCTATTTTTCTGTTTATCTACCTTCTCAACCCACACGGTTTTACTCCCCATTGATGTAAATATCTCATCTTCGAGAATAGCCATTGGGTTGCTTCTTA
>JAXHTB010000246.1:0-5948 GCA_034190185.1 Spirochaetota bacterium
TTTATATTAGTTATAGCATCCCTAGTACAGTTAGTTGAGATGTTTTTAAAGAAATCTTTACCCCCATTATACTCATCTCTTGGGATATTCCTGCCTTTAATAACAACAAACTGTGCAGTTCTAGGTGTAGCATTATTAAATATAAGAAAAGAATTCGATTTTGTCAGCATGTTATTATTTTCATTTGCATCAGCTATAGGTTTTGCATTAGCCCTTATCCTATTTGCCGGTATGAGAGAGCGATTCGAGATTGCAGATATTCCTAAGCCACTTGCTGGAACAGGAATCGGATTGGTTACAGCAGGTATGATGGCGCTTGCATTCTTCGGTTTTGTTGGTGTTGACGCAGCATTAAAGGCATTATAATTGTAACTTAATTATTAAGGGAAAATCAAAATGTTAGTTCCTACTATATTTTTGCTTACTTTAGGATTTATTGCAGCCGTAGGTCTATCAATCGCTTCTAAGGTTTTCTTTGTATGGGAAGACCCTAAGATTGAAGAGGTGGAAGAAGCTCTCCTTGGTGCAAACTGTGGAGGATGCGGATATGCAGGCTGTTCTGCTGCAGCACAAGCAGTAGTAGCAGGCAAAGCCTCAGCAGATGTATGTGTAGCAGGCGGACCAGAAATAACTTTGAATGTTGCTTCTATAATGGGAGTTTCTGTTGAATTAGGTGAACCTGTACTTGCTAATCAATATTGTACTGGTGGTGAACGTGCTGTTAACATATATCAATATAATGGATTTAAAAGCTGTAAAGTTGCTTATAATCTATTTGGAGGCGAAAAAGAGTGTAGTATCGGATGTTTAGGATATGGTGATTGTTTAAAAGCCTGTCAATTTGGCGCAATAACAATTGGAAAGCTGGGGGTACCTATATTCAATCCTGACAAATGTGTTGGATGTGGATCATGTGTCAAGACCTGCCCTAAAGGAATAATATCATTAATACAGCAATCAACAAAATTACTTGAATTAAATACAGAAGATGGCAGTTTAGCACCATGCAGACAGAGATGCCCTGCACAAATAGATATACCATCATACATAGATGCAATACGAAATAAAGAATACGAAAAGGCAATACTAACTTTAAAAGAACGAAATCCTATGATTCTGACTTGCGGAAGAATATGTCCACACCCATGTGAAGATTGGTGCAGACGTGGAGAGAGTGGACAAGACGATCCAGTAGCTATCAACATGTTAAAACGTTTTGTTGCAGACTGGGAAATGAATTCTGGAAAAAGAGTAGATGTAAGTGTTGCACCAGATACAGGTAAAAAGGTAGCAATAATTGGAAGTGGCCCTGCAGGATTAACATGCGCCTACTTTTTAAGAAGACTTGGTCATAATGTAACCATCTTCGAATCAATGCCTAATTTAGGTGGCATGTTAAGATATGGTATTCCAGAATATAGACTTCCAAAGGCAATACTGGACTGGGAAATACAAGGCATACTTGACCTTGGTATTGAAGTAAGGAAAAATGTCCGATTTGGAGAGGATTTTGACACAGGATTCCTACTTGCTTCCGGATACAATGCAATATTTCTAGCCGCAGGTGCTTGGATAAGTTCAGATATGCGTTGTGAGGGTGAAGATTTAGAAGGTGTTTGGGGTGGTATTGATTATCTCAGACAAAGGGACCTTGGAATCAATGTAGATGTTGGAAAACACGTTGTGGTAGTTGGAGGTGGTAATACTGCAATTGATGCAGCACGTACATCACTTCGATCAGGTGCTAAGGTTACCCTACTCTATAGAAGAAGCAGAAAAGAAATGCCTGCTAATGAGATGGAAATAGTTGCAGCTGAAGAGGAAGGAGTGCAATTTCATTTTCTTGCTGCTCCTACAAGAGTAATAGCAGGAGAGGACGGAAAAGCTAGTAAGCTTGAATATATAAAGATGGAACTTGGTGAACCAGATGAGTCAGGCAGAAGACGCCCTGTAGAAATTCCTGGATCAGAAACAACACTCGATGTAGATACTGTAATAGCTGCTATAGGACAAAAGGTAGATACAACATACCTTGAAAATAGTCCAAAACTTGAAAAAATATGTTATTCAAAATGGGGAACCTTAGAAGCAGATGAGTATCTATGCCAAACTAGTTATCCATATATATTTACAGCTGGTGACTATCTAACGGGACCTGCTCTGGTTGTAGATGCAATTAGTGGTGGAAGAAAAGCAGCTCGATCAATACACCTGTTTTTAAATAATGAAGAAGTAATACTACCGCAAAAAATTCAAAAGAAGAGAATTCCAGGAACAGAGTTAACAAACCTAGAAGGAATAATAAAAAAAGACAGAGCAAAAATGCCTGAAATACCTCTAAATGATAGAGAAGAAAATTTTGAAGAGGTCGAACTAACCATCACTGAGGAACAAGCAGAAAAGGAATCTGAAAGATGTCTGCAATGTTGTTTAACCTGTTACTGGCGAGATGATGAAGATCGAATAGCATAAACTCAATTTAGAAATTTTTATGTTTCTTATTCATACTAAATAAAATATAAAATTTATGTATGAAAAAAAAGATTAATATAATAAAATAAAGAGGAAAAGGACAGAAATAGATGTTAATTCCAACATTATTTTTACTAGGATTAGGATTAGTAGCAGCTATAGGACTTTCAATCGCTTCTAAGGTATTCTATGTATATGAAGATCCAAAAATTGAAGAAGTTGAAAATTCATTACTAGGAGCAAATTGTGGTGGCTGTGGATATGCAGGCTGTTCTGCTGCAGCAAAAGCTGTAGTTGAAGGCAAAGAAGGACCTGAAATATGTGTAGCAGGAGGACCTGATATTGCATTAGCTGTAGCAGAGGTCATGGGAATGGAAGTAGAAATAAAAGAAGCTGAAATTGCTCTGTTAAGCTGTACATATAATATTGAAGATGCCGAAGTAAAATACAACTACAAAGGTTTTAATGACTGCCGTGCAGCTATGTTATACAGTGGCGGCAGCAAAGAATGTCCTATAGGATGCTTAGGACTAGGAACTTGTGTCAAATCATGTCCCTTTGGCGCACTTTCATTAAATAATGGACTACCCTTAATAGACCCTACTAAATGCAGAGGCTGCGGAGTATGTGTAGAGGTTTGTCCAAAGAATATCATTAAGTTATCATCAACATCACTCAGGATGATAGGTGATTATACTGAAGATGAATGTACCACTCCTTGTCAAAGAACATGTCCCACAGGAATCGACATACCATCTTATATTAAACTTATATCTGAAGGAAAATATAACGATGCTATAAAGAAAATTAGAGAAAAGAATCCTTTACCTCTGATATGTGGTAGAATATGTCCAGCTCCTTGTGAAGTAGAATGTCGTAGAAACCTGCTTGATCAGCCGGTTGCCATAAACAATCTTAAAAGATTTGTTGCTGATATAGAAATGGAAAATGGCGTATGGCAGCATCCATATAAAGGACCAGAAAAAGAAACAAAAATTGCTATTATAGGCGGAGGTACAGAAGGATTAACAACATCTTACTATCTGGCCAGCCTAGGTTATCAACCAACCATTTTTGAATCAATGCCAAAACTCGGCGGAATAATCCGCAATGTAATAGCAAAAAATCGACTACCTGAAGATGTTCTTGATTGGGAGATCAAAGGTATATTAGACATTGGTGTAAAAGCTGAAACTGGAAAAACTATGGGTAAGGATATAAGTATCGGTTCACTATTCAAAGAAGGCTTTGATGTAGTAATGTTTGCAACTGGCGGAATCGACAGCAGAAAAATTATGAGAGGTAATGTTGACATAGACGAATCCTTACCTGGCGTACATCTACTTTTAGACTTTATAGTTGATTCAAAAAAAGAAAATAAGATTGATATTGGAAATGATGTTTATATAGTTGGCGGTGGAAACTCAACAATTCAAGCTGCTATGATATGCAAAGAAAAGGGTTCAAAAAATATAAACATTATCTATCCAAATTCACGTGAAGATATTATTTCACGAGGAATAGATATCCAATCAGCAGATGAAAATGGAATTAAATTTCATTTCAATACAGTCGTAAACAGCCTTTCCGGTGAGGAAGATAAAATACTAGAACTTAGTTTAAAGAAAAATGGCGATCAAATTATAACAGTTACATTCGATTCACTGATTGTCGCATCTGGTCGACTATCAGAACTTATATTCGTTAAACCAATTGAAGAAGATGAATCAGATGATAATAATAAAGATGTAAAACAAATAACGAACAAGTGGCATACACTTGAAACGTTTAAAGTCTTCCCCAATTTAGCTGATGATGATATCTTTAATCTTGGTGAAAATGCATTGGTTAATGATAATGTCGCAGTAGTTAAATCAATAGGAAGAGGCAGAAGATTAGCTAGAACAGTACATCTTTATCTATCTAACAAAGACTTAGAAACACAAAAAAATGTAATAACTAATGAATCTAATATTATAAATATTGACCACATAGATAATGTCGAAACAAGTATTAGACAGCCTATGCCAATGAATCCAGAATCTATAAACTACAGCGAAATAGATAGATTCTATAATGTTAATGAAATAAATATTGGCTATTCAGAAGAAATTGCCTTAGAGGAATCAAAGAGATGCCTACAATGTGGATTAATTTGTTATGCTAAAACTGGTAATACTACAAATGCAAATGAATAAGTAAAAGCATTTTACAAACAACATTATTATATATAATAAAACAAAAACTTATAATATTTAAAATTTTCCTTTTAAAATTAAATCCAAAGGAAAAGATAAACTGGAGATCTTCCAATGGCAAACAGAAATTTATATAACATTTCATATAATTTTGATAAATTTTTAAATGATGAAGGACTAACTTCACAAAAAGAAAGGATTGATGAAATAATTTTAACTCACAGCGACAAACAAGGCTCATTGATTCCTGTACTTCAGGAGGTTCAGTCAAGCATTAAATACCTACCGCCTGTTGTTCAAGATTACATTGCAATGGGATTGAAAATTCCATCAAGTGATGTTTTTGGTGTAGTTTCATTTTACTCATTCTTCTCTATGATACCACGTGGTGAAAATATCATTAGAGTATGCTTAGGAACAGCGTGTTATGTTAAGGGAGCTGGAAAAATAGTTGAAGTAATGGAAAGAGGTCTTGGTGTTAAGGTTGAAGAGGGAGGAACAACAGAAGACAGAAAATTCACTTTAGACGTTGTTAGATGTCTAGGTGCTTGTGGACTAGCTCCAGTTGTAATAATCAATAATGAAGATACTTATGGAATGCTTGAACCTGGGAAATCAATGGATATACTGAAAAAATACTAAAAAAAATAAATATGAGGTTATAAAATGACCAAATTAAATATAGAAGATTTAAAAAAAATTAAGGAAAATGTTAAAGGAACTTTAAATCTTAGGGAAGGGAAAGAGAGGGTTAAGATAACAGTACATATGGGAACATGCGGAATCGCTGCAGGAGCAAGAAAAATAATGAGTGCATTTCTTGAAGAGATTGAAAAGCGTGGATTGAATGACATAATGCTCACTTCATCAGGATGCGCTGGATTGTGCAACCGCGAACCTATGGCGACAATCGAGGTAAAAGGTGAAGCTCCTATAAAATATATAGATCTGGATGAAAAAAAAGTAGTAGAAATATTTGATGATCATATTATTAACAACAAGCCAGTTCTTAATTATATTCTGGCAAGAGGCAGTGAAACTACAATATAAAAAATAATAAATAGTAATTGAATATAAGATTATCTATATAACAGAAGGTAAACTATGAATAAAGTATATAGAGTACATCTTTTAATTTGCGCAGGAACAAGCTGCGTGTCTGGCGGATCATTAAAATTAAGAGATGCCCTAGTAGATGAAATACAAAGATGCGGCCTGCAGGATGAAGTTGCAATAGAAACAACTGGATGTAATGGATTTTGCGCAGCAGGACCATTA
>JAXHTB010000247.1:0-5943 GCA_034190185.1 Spirochaetota bacterium
AGACAATCCTTTTGAGAAGCTCAGATTAACAGTTGATACTAATGATGATTACCGCTTTGCAGCTATTTTGTACGAAAATCTATATAATGAACATCATTTCATATTATCAGATGTTATAGAGTTTCTTAAAGAAAATCCTGAACTGGTCTTAATAAATAATGAAATTAAACAGCGTCCAGCAGTACACTCAGAAAGGATCTAATAATGATAAAATCATTGCAATAATTACCGATTGCGGAACTGATCTGGGCATGGGACATCTGCAAAGAATGATGAGCTTGCTCTGGTACCTCAATCAGAAAAACAGGATGAAAGCCTATTTAATATCTGATTCAATCCCTGACAATTTTCCCCAACAGTTGCTTCAGTATACAAAGAAAAAGATCGATTTTAAACCTGATCTAATAATTCGTGATAAACGCAACTCATCTATTGATGAGATCAGTATGCTAAAGGAGATCAGTAGGGTGCTTGTAATTGACGATAACGGCGATGGAAGGGATTTAGCCGATCATGTTATTGATCTGCTGCCAAATCCAGACAAAAGGTTGGGAAAAACATCTGATCAAGGACACGATCTCTTCATTTACGGTTACAATTTTTTTGGATCTCTCAAGGGTATAAATAAAAAAAGAGTAGAAAAAAATATAGATTTTACGATATATCCAGGTTATCAAGCAGATGAAGAATATATATCATTCCTCATTAACCTTCTGCCAGAAAAAACAAACCATGTTATTCTCAACTGGGAGAACCTATCCAATCATATTGATGGTAGAAAAAACAACAATAGAAAATCATACTCAGAGCTTATTTTGTCATCGAGGATAATAATATCCCATTTTGGCATAATGCTTTACGAAGGTTTCATATCAGGATGCAGACTTATTTCGATAAATCGATCAAGCTATCATTCCAAACTTACAGATATGGTAAAGGATGACCTTTGTATAACTAACCTTGGGGAATATAAAAGCATTGATAAAATTAAGGCTAAAAGGGATATAGATATGATATTAAGCAATTCCAAAGGCAGAAGCATTTCTATTATGGATGTATTATCAAAAGTAGAAGATGGACTTGAGAGATTCTATAGATATCTGCAAGAAAATATAATTTAATAAATTCAATAAACAAACAGAAAACTCAAACCGCTTATTCTTACTGGATAAACAAAATCATAGAGACTAACTTATGAATAGAAAAGAAGACCAGTCACCTTCACTCTTCTCTGAATTAAACGATCAACCCAAAGAGAGGCAAAAAGGTAAAACAAGTGAACATCTTGTGCGTCTTGATCTGCATGGGGAGATAAGGGATAAGATAATTCCATATTGCAGATTGAAATACGGCGATATCTGGGAAGACCCTGTTAAAGGACATAGAGTTGGTGTGCTTGATGCCACAAAATCGGAAGACCTATATAAAATTACTGGATATGAAAAGGCAAAACTTATCATAAACGATCCGCCTTATAATGTCAAGGTAGGAAATGCTAACACATCCAGCCTTTTCAAAATCGATGTTGATGATTATATCGATTTTTCAACCAAATGGGTTCAGAATGCAATAGATGTTATGCTTAAAGATTCACATCTGTATATTTGGTTAGGCGCTGATTATAAAGATAATTTCCAACCCCTCCCCGATTTTATGATTATGATGAGAAAATTCAATAACCTTACTCCAAGAAATTTCATAACATTGAGAAATCAGAGGGGTTACGGCACTCAGAAGAACTGGATGTGGATAAGGCAGGAGCTATTATATTATGTCAAAGGGAAGCCAGAGTTTAATGTAGTATATACCGACATCCCTAAGGTTTTAAAAGGATACTATAAGACTGTTGACGGCAAGGTTATGGAGAATATTGAGAGGAGTAGATCAAACACAATAAGACCAGCTAATGTTTGGATAGATATCCAGCAGGTTTTCTACAGACTGGAAGAAAATGTATCAGGATGTTATGCGCAGAAGCCTATAAAGGCTATTGATAGGTTAATTCAAACCAGCAGTGAAGAAGATGATATTGTTCTTGATTTCTTCTCTCACTCTGGCACAACACTTATAGTTGCTGAAATGCTTAACAGAAGAGCCTTAACCTTCGATATAGATCCAATATTTTCTGAAATAACAATAAGAAGGCTGGAAAATTTCAGGAAAACAGGCAAAACCGGCTGGCAATGGGGAAATCCTTTTCCAGAATTGGAAGAGGCATGAATATAAAAAATGCGGAATTACATTTCTCCCAATGGATGAAGTACCTGGATTGAGTAAAAGCATAATGAGTAAGAGACTAGCAAAAGCAACGACATGTCTGCGATGAAAATACTTTGAAGATAGATGGCATAATTTCTGGGAATCAATGAAATTCAAGAAATATTTTATAGCTTATGGGATGACTCATCCAGTAGCAGCTTGACCTACTAAATTAAACTGCCCCAATTTATTATTTTTTTTATTAAAATAGTTGACAAATATTTTAATATTATATCTGCTAAACTTGAGAATTGTTTCAATTTTTTTTTATTTATAATTCTACTAATTTAATGTAATAAGTAGAATTTGTATATTTAAAAATACTATTTTTAATCAAAGGAGAAAGCCTATGGGGCAAAAAATTTTACTACCAATTGATGAATCAGGAAATTCTTTAAGAGCTGTTAATTATGTGGCAAAGGTGTCAAAACCAGAGGATGAAATTACTCTCTATTCTCTATTGCCAATCAGTTCAAAAGCTTGCGAATTGGATGATCCATCATTAGCGCCTACTTTTAAACAGAATAAAGTAGTCTACTGCGGTTCTGTAAATCTTAAAAAAGATGAATTAATTAGTTCAATTGCTAAAGCTAAGGAAATTCTTTCTAATACAGGTATCCCCTCAAAGAACATTAAGGATAAGCTAGAAAATCAGAATAAAAAGATAGCTGATCAAATTATTGATGAAGCACATCAAGGGAAATACGATACAATTGTCATGGGGAAGAAAAAACGTTCTAAGTATATTGATTTTTTTATAGGGGGTGTGGCTAAAAAAGTCCTTTTATCAGCAAAAGATATAACTGTAGTAGTTGTATAAAATAAATTGCTGTTAATAATCATATTCTAAAAACGAATTTGATTATTTTGAAAAGTATAGAACAACAGGTTTGTTCATATAATAGATAAATTATAATATTTACAAACCTGTCAAGATTATAGATAATTTTACAAAACAGGAGGTAGTAATTATGAAGATGAAGGAGATTCTTCAGGTAAAAGGAGACAATATTATTACAATAAATAAGAATGCTACTGTACATGAAGCGATTCAATTGCTGAATATCCATCAAATCGGCGCCCTTTTAGTCCTCGATTCTTATAAAAATCTCTCTGGGATCATAACCGAACGCGATATTTTGAGAGAATGTGAGACTATGAGTGAAATGCTTAATAAAACCTTAGTAAAAGATGTAATGACCACAGATGTTATTACTGGAACGGAAGATGATAAACTAGAGGATATAATGTCAATAATGACATTAAATAGAATTAGACATATCCCAATTATAAAATATGAAAGGATTATAGGACTAATATCGATTGGCGATATTGTTAAGGCTGAACTTAAGGAAATTGAAACTGAAAATCGTGAATTAAAGGAATACATTTACGAGAGATATTAGTTTAATAACACTAAGCATAAGATAAACGTATTAAATGTTGAGTTGTATTTTTTATACTCATTCTAAATATTCCCCCTTGTTTACAAATTCAGTAAAAATTCAATAATAATCAATGATGAAGATTTATTTATTGATAAGCTGCAATTTTCTAAAATATTATTAACATACCTATAAACAAGTGGTCTATTCCCTAATGATGAAATATTATTGCATAATGAAAATAATTTATAGTTTATAAATTTAATATCAATTATATCTATTAGGGAAAAACCAATTTTTTATATAGGACAGGATACTTTATGAAAGGAAATAATTTTGAAATTGAAACAAAGGCTCTTCATGCAGGACAGGATCTTGATCCTAAGACTCATTCGCGAGCTGTTCCTATTTATCAGACAACAAGTTATATTTTTGATGACTGTCAGGATGCTGCCGATCTTTTTGCATTAAACAAACTTGGGAATATTTACACAAGGCTTATGAACCCCACTACTGATGTATGGGAAAGACGAATAGCTGCGCTTGAGGGAGGAACAGGCGCTCTTGGCGCATCAAGCGGTATGGCTGCGATTTTTCTGGCAATTCATACTCTTGCCAGTTGCGGGGATCATATCATCACATCAGCATCGCTATATGGTGGTACAGATACATTATTCAGATATACTCTCCCCAGAATGGGAATTGAACCAACGTTTGTTAAGGATATTACTCCCAAAAAGGTTGAAAATGAAATCCGGAAAAATACAAAGGTTATATTTTTAGAAACAATTGGCAATCCTAAAGGCGATGTCGCAGACATAGAAGGTATAGCTGATGCGGCACATAAACACGGAATACCTGTAATGATAGACAATACATTCGCACCAATACTTTGCAAACCGATCGAGTTTGGAATAGACATAGTTATTCATTCCTGCACAAAATGGATAGGAGGGCACGGTACATCAATTGGGGGCATTATTGTTGATGGAGGTAACTTTGACTGGAGCAGCGGAAGATTCCCTGATTTTTCTGAACCAGATGAAAGTTATAATGGTTTATCCTATTGGGAGACCTTCCATAATTTTCAAGATATGGGGAATGTTGCTTTTATATTTAAAGCCCGTACACAGGGGATGCGTAATATAGGAATGTGCCCAAGCCCCTTTAACTCTTTTCTCTTCATTCAAGGTATTGAAACTCTTCCCTTGAGAATAAAGAAACATTGTGAGAATGCGATGGAACTTGCAAAATATCTTAAGTCTCATGATATGGTAGAATGGGTAAATTATACAGGTTTGCCTGAACATCCAACATTTGAAAATGCAAAAAGATATCTTAAAGATGGTTTCGGCTCAGTATTGGGTTTTGGATTAAAGGGAGGCGCTGATGCCTGCATTAAATTTATAAATTCTGTTCAAATGGCAAGTCATCTTGCTAATGTTGGTGATGCAAAGACCCTAGTGCTTCATCCAGCATCAACAAGTCATAATCAAATGAGTGAAGAAACTCAGCGGGCAGCTGGTGTAACACCAGAGTTTATAAGGGTTTCTGTTGGCATTGAGTCAATTAATGATATTATAGAAGATTTTGAGCAAGCTCTTAGGAAAATAAAATGATAGAAAAGAATTCAGTAGGATTTGTTAAGACAGAATTGATTGAAATTCCACTTCCTGACTCTGGTTTCAGACTGGAAAAGGGAGGGGAATTACCTCAGCTCAAGATTGCCTTTGAAAGATATGGAAAACTATCCCCTAATGGTGATAATGTTATACTTATATGTCATGCTTTATCTGGTGATGCCCATGCTGCTGGATATCATACTGAAGAGGATACAAAACCTGGTTGGTGGGATTATATGATTGGCCCTGGTAAGGGTATCGATACAAACAGATTCCATGTGATCTGCTCAAATATATTAGGTGGATGTATGGGAACAACTGGACCATCCTCAATAAATCCATTCACAGGAAAAGTTTATGCAACAGATTTTCCTGAAATAACAATTGGTGATATGGTGGAAGTCCAGAAAAGGCTCTTAGACGTCCTTGATATAAAGAAGATTTATGGTATAATCGGTGGATCAGCAGGTGGGCTACAAGTGCTTGAATGGTGTTGCCGGTATCCTGATTTTATAGAAAAGGTTGTGTGCATAGCATCTGCGTTAAGCCTTTCTGCACAAGCGCTTTCATTTGATATAATTGCGCGTAATATAATTATGGCAGATCCATCATGGGATAATGGCAATTATTATGGAAAAGATATCCCAGAGAAAGGGCTCTCTCTAGCACGAATGATA
>JAXHTB010000248.1:0-5932 GCA_034190185.1 Spirochaetota bacterium
GAAGAGAATTACGATGTGGAGGTTAAGAGAGGTTTTGTCTGTTATTCACGGAGCAATTACAAAGTAAAGGAGATTGAATTCAACGAGAGGGATTTTAATAAGGCAATAGAGATGATAGATAGCATCCTTGAGATCATACAGAATGGATTTTACCCCAAAGGGACTGGATATAAGGCGCGATGTGTTGACTGTACATATAGGAGGATATGCGGATGATTAGGAGATATAATGACCGCCAAAAAATTTATATATTACAAACTCCAATTATGTTTGTGAAAATTTTTAAGTTAGAAGATGGTTCACAATCCACACTCGACATGTTTAACACATATCCAAATGGTAATGATGAAGACAATATATATAAATCCTCTGGAGCAAATTGGCATATCGATCTTATTAAAATTGTCACAGCAATAATAAATCTTATACGTGAAGTAATTGATACGATTTTTTGATATCCACTAAAACAAGGATTGAAACAGTTAAAAGATCGTTCGAATACTATCTACCAAAACATCCACTAAAACAAGGATAAAATATATTCACCCCCAACCTTTTACAAGGTATGATTAATAAACTTAAAAGGAATTGATACCAAAAACTGCGGGTGATTAAGCCCTTGACCTGAGGTGCTCTTATATTGATAGAGCTATTCGGGATAAAATACGAGGGAGGAACTCATACCAAATGAATGTAAAAATATTTCTACAAAATTCTTGATTGGTCTATATTTTGTATGGCGAAAAGATATAAATATGAATAATTGAAAATAATAATGGAGAAATAGAAGATGGGGATTTGGATTGCGAGGGATTGGTGGTTTGAGTGATTGAGGGGGTATGAGAAAGAAATGCCGGAGATAAAAATAAAACAGTACCACGACTGGTGGTTTGATAATGCCATAGAGTTTTTAGGCTACTTATTAGATAAAATAGATATTAATGTTGAATGGAATGATGGGATATCTTTTGATTCGCTAAAGGGAGGAGATGTTAGAAGGTTAGTTGAGGTAATAGAGGGTTTAATCGACTCAAAATTAAAATATCAAACAAAAGACGAAAAAACGGACCTAATCACCCAAAAGAATAGGGCATATTTTCCGACAATGCACCGGGGGAAATATGTTTCTTTTTTAGCTTTAAAAATAACAAAAAATCAGAAAAAAAGCGAAAAGGAGCTGGAAAAGGCTATTGAAGTTAGGAAATATATCATAGGATATATAACTGAGTTACTATCTTGTGAAAAGAAAGAAGGTTCCAATACATGCGATATTTGCGGTGACAGTGTGAATAAAGTATTCCAAGTATCACAAACAACCTACCCAGTTGTTACAGGGAGTTTAAGAAGTCAATGTGGTGTCAGGAAAATGGAATCAGAATATCATTCTTGTGCGATTTGTGCGTTTTTAGGTTCGATCGAGTGGCTTGATGATATTCCGTTTGCTTGTGACCATGCAAATCTTACACATTACCTATTATTTCCAAAAATAGAAAATATTCAGGAATTACACATATTTAAGAATAAACTCAGAGAAACACTAACTCAATATCCCTATTCAAATGTGGTCTCTATTCTTGAAAGTGTCAAAGGTGAAAAACGAGAGGTATATGCTAAAGATGAGTATTCTCTACTAATGTCTCTTTTGGAGCAAATGTGGGAAAAAATAGAGAAAATAAGTGAATATGAATTAATTTTTTGCGATAGATGGGTACGACTAAAGATAAAAGGTTTGGAGGCAACATACCAGACAAAATACACATATCTTGAAGATATCCATATACCACATATTGAGCGACTTAAAAGGATATTTGAAGAGTTGTTACCATATTCCAACTTTGTAAGTCATTCTTTCGCATCTCCTCTAAAAGAAGGTGCATCAAGGGAGCTTATTCAAAGATTGACCAGAGAAGACCAGTATTTAATGTCAAAAGGTCTTATTATGGATGATTTTAAAACTTTTTCAAAAGCTTTTCAGATAAGACAGAACTGTGGTTTAAGTACGCGAAAAGATGCTTTAAATTACTTAATTTACACATGGAGGTGTAATGATGGTGCAATTTGAAAAAGATGAGATGGGTATTATGAAGGGCAGTGGGCAGGTAATTGGTAAGGTTGCAGATAATTATATTTCTGACCTTTACCAACTCGATCGAACACGAAGCGCTGAGGAGTTTATTAAACAATTGAAAAACATCGGGTTGAGAACGATAAGTATCGGCAAAAAGGCAGAGGAGTTGATTTATACTGAACCTTTGGCAGATCTGATGGAGTTAATCAATAAGTACAAAGAGAATTATGATGAGATTAAAGATATAGTTCTGGTTTATGCAACCTTTTATCTTAGTGTAATAAAGTATTCAAAGTCAGGAGGTAGTTCAAATGAATAAAAAAGCTATAAGTGCTGTCTGGTTGGCAGAAACCGACTTGACAAATCTTAATGCAGGTATTGGGGGAAGTAATCTAGTAGATTTAAAGAAGTATAAAAAGGATGGAGTTGACTATCCTTACGTCAGTGGTCAGGCTATGAGATATTATCTAAAAGAGGGTATCAGACGTTTGGTTGATTCACAACAGTATTGCGTTGCAAATGATAAAGGGGAAACCTGTGGAGATATTGATAAATGTATTTTATGCGATCTGTTCGGGTTTATGACTACTTTAAAAGATCAGGGTGCACAGATACGGGTTTCACCAATAAAAATGTCTCCTGCTATTGGTTTACTACCATTAAATGATAATCTAACAATCGACTTCCTTACAAGAAGGAAGCCTCAAGAAGAAGTTGGTAAACTCAGTGGAGATATAGTAAATGTCGAATTAGGTGTTAATCTTTATAAAGCTGGGCTCTCTATTGATTTGGCAAAGATTGGGGGAGAGGAAGTTATCGATAATAATCATATTAAAATAGAGAGTAAGGTAAAGGACGAAGATGTAAAGAAAAAACGGGTTAAAATAACACTGGAAGCTTTTAAGAACCTTTCCGACTATTCCAAGCAAGCGAGGGTTTTAACAGACTTTACACCAAACTTCATACTTATTGCTTTACAGAATCAATATAATCACCTCTTGCAGAAAGCTATCGAGCTAAAAGATGGTAAAAATTTGAATGAAGAGCGATTAGATCAGATTTTAACAGCTTTAAAGAATGAAACAATTTACGCAGGTCTTCTCGCTGGCACACTCGATAATGAGGACGGGATTAAAGAAGTTTTGGCAGAGCACAACATCGGGTCAATGACACCTACAGAAGCAATCGATAAAGTTATTAACGAAATCGATTAGAATGAAGTGCCTGAGATTTAAACTGGAAACGCCGTATATTGTCAACTTCAGGAAGCCGTTTTCAACGATAACCATTCTTTCTTACCCTTTTCCACCATATACGACTGTCAGAGGACTTTTAGCAAATGCTCTTGGATTGGAACGGGACGATTACAGCTTACAGGATAAATTTGAAATCAGCCTTAAACCCTTAAATGAGCCTGAGAGATTTCAAGATATGGTCTTGATGAAGAAGTTGAAACCTCCTGCGGATTCCAAGAAGAGAAAGGATCTGATGAAAAAACTGGAAGAGCATGGTTTTAATCTAGACATTCTTGAGAAAAAGGAGCGGGAACTTTATGAACGGGTGAGAAGACCGGAAAGTACAAGTGCCCCCTTTGTCAAAGAATATGTAACATCCGTCGAATGCATCGTTTATGTCTTGGGAGAAGAAAATGATCTTTGGACTTTGAAAGAAGCAATCAAGAACCCAAAAAGACCACTGTATATTGGGGGATCTGACGACTTCGTTATACTCTCTGAAGTGGACGATAGACCTATTGATATTGAAGAAATAGAAAGAGATGAAATCGATTCAATTGTCAGAATAAACGGAGAAGTAGAACCAATAGATAAAACAAGAATTATTGGTAGAGTTCCGTATAGATTCAGTGTGATTAATAAGAGAAAACGGGATTATTCACGGGAGGATGCGGTCGTTGCAGCACCTATTCCCGGAGAAACGCTCAAACTGAAAAAGAGAATCAGATGCTTTAAAGTTATTGATGAAAATGTCGCATTCTGATCTAATTGCAAAGAGACGGGATGATGGCATTTTTCAGACCTTTGAAGGGCATACAACCGATTCTTTATTGGTTCTAAGAGATTACATCATCAAAAATGAAAATGTCCTCAAAGAGTTCGCTAAAAACTTTGAGCTTGAATATGAGTTGCTATGCAATTTAGTTTTTTTGACGGTGTACCTACATGACATAGGAAAACTGACGAATGAGTTTCAACAGAATATAAAAAGTTCTAAAACAAGTGCTTCAGCTTCACATGCGTTCTTTGGATTACCTTTCATAAATTCAGATCTTCCAGAGGAGCTAAATAACCTTCTAAGGTTGGCTATTCTCTCACATCATAGCCAGTTGTACAATCAAATTTTCGACAACGCCAACCTAAAGCTTAAGGTTAATTATTTAAAAGAACATATTCAAGGGCACATAACTTCTTATGAAATGGTTTATAAAACTTTTTTCTCAGATATTTTTACCCTAGAAAAGAGACCATTGTATCAAGAGCGAATATATTTATCGCATTTCAATCTTGAACTACAGATTAAAAGAAAGGAATTAAAATCCCTTAAAAACGGCTACAACAGAGACATGAGGACCAAGGCAATCTATTGCCTTGTTTTATCTATTCTAAAACATTGCGATCAAAAAGCAAGCGCAAACTTTAATGATGCCGAGTTACGTGAAAAAGAAAAGATTTACGGCTCTATCATCGAAGAAAAAGCACTGGACAAGATTAATTATTCGCTGGATCTCTTCAAATTCTCCGAAAATGAATTATTGAATCGGTATGACTTATATGAATACCAAAAAGATGCTACGAATCTCGATCATTATGGGATAATATCTGCTCCATGTGGTAGAGGAAAAACAGAAGCTGCCTTGCTTGCTGCATTGAAAATAATCGATAATTATAAGAAAAACCGAATAATATTCGCCCTACCTACCCAAATAACTTCAAATGCGATGTATGATCGGATGAAAGATATATTCAGTGAAGAAAATGTTGGTATCTATCATGGTATGAGTCGATTTATTCACAATGAAAAGAGTGATTTAGACAGGGGAGAGATAAGGGCACTGGTGTATGAAGAAAAAGTTTTTTTAAAGCCGGTAATCGTAACAACAATCGATCATTTGATCTATTCGCTGGTGCATGGATACAAACAGGCTGATTTTGCTTTGGGTAATCTCCTCAATAGTGTGGTAATATTTGACGAAATTCACTATTATGAGAATCACACACTTCGATACGTTCTTGATTGCTTTAAAATACTTAGAAAGCTCCAAATACCGCATATTGCGATGAGCGGAACATTACCTGAGTTTATTCTTAGAAGATTGGATGACGAGGGGTACAGAATTATAGAAGATAAAGAGGGCATGGAATTTAATCCGTTTATCTTTCAGAGAGAACAGTCCTCCATTTTTGGTCATCTTGATAAGATTGAGGGGTTGTATTTGAATGGTAAAAATCAAATAATTATTCTAAACACAGTGAAAAGAGCACAAGAGATGTACAGAGCCTTGAGGGATAAGATACCAAAAGAAAATTTATATTTACTCCATTCCCAGTTTACTTTCCAAGATAGATGGAAAAAAGAAAGCGAAATTAGTGATTTAGATGGCAAAAGACCTTGGATAATTGTTTCTACCCAAGTAATTGAGATCAGTGTTGATATATCTTGTGATGTGATGCACACGGAAATTGCACCGATTGATGCTATAGGGCAGAGAGGGGGTAGACTAAACCGCAAAGGCAGAGATCACAAAAATGAACACATTTTATACCTCTACGAACCAGATGATCATAAACCGTACTATATCGAAAAGAAGGATATAGAAATGGATGATTTTGTTGAAAAGACATCATC
>JAXHTB010000249.1:0-5918 GCA_034190185.1 Spirochaetota bacterium
TACTTTCAAGAGGATATGATGGTAGAATTGATATTGATATTTATCCCCCTAAACCTAAAGAATAATAGTTAATTATAGCTATGCTCAAGTGATAAAAAAAGCCCTACATGACTCATTTTGCAACTTGTTGAATATTTCGATAAATTACATCCACCCCCCTTAATCCCTCCGAGGGGGAAATATGGGGATAAAATTCTGTTGCGATAAAATATCTAGATTTTTTAGATAATGGAAGGGACCAATCTTTATTATTGGAATTTCGATAGATATTTTTGTGATTGTCATTTTGCTAAATGTACAGTTGTAAGTTCAAACTGATTTCAGAGAAACCATGTTAAAGCAAAAAAATAAAATCGTTCTCCAATTCAACTTGATTAATTATGGGAAAGCAGCAGGATTTTTTCATTCTTATGAATAATTATTTCTATTCTTTTCTCTTTTCTTTGCGATCCTTTGCGACCTCTGCGCCTTTGCGTTTAACAAAACAATCTGATTAACCTACATCGTTGTCTCTGAAATCAGTTTGAATTTACGTACAGTTATTAGATTCTTAGATTAGAATGAGAAGCTGTTATAGGTTTAAGGATTTACTTCCAATTTTGTCAGGTGTAGAGCATCGTGTAAAGAACTAGGAGCATAGTATTATTCATTCCTAAATTAATCCAATAATATCAAATTGATCCTTGAATTTATCGATCTGATGTTCATGTACTATCTATTTATTCTTATAAGGGATCTATTGGAGATTAACCATCCGTCTCTTTTCCTTTTACCATCAATAAATTTAATAAAATCTGCATTACCTCTTATTATCTGATAAGGGATTTTATTTATTCTTTTAACGATAGTAGCTTCAAACGAAACAGCACCTCGTATATATGAATTACCCTCTAAATCCATACGAATTTTCTTTTCGTCAGCTTCTTCAATATCTGTTGTCATTATATCTACAAGATAGTAATCTTTATACATCTCTCTGAACACAGACTTGCTTTTAGGATAAGCCTCGCATTGGCTATACTTTTTATAATCCAGTTTTTCTATTGCTCTTGACCATTTTTTAAGAACATAATTTGGTTTTACAAACCTGTCTTGGTCTTTACATAAGAGTAACATCATAGGAAGAATAAGTAATAAAATAATCCATCTATGGATTATTTTGGAGCTAAGTAAAGTCAATTTTGAAAAATCACATCCGTGTAATTTTTCAAAATACCGATGTGCTAAGATAATGTATTTTTTTTTCATATATCACCAGGTTATCAAGATATTGTGCAATCCTATTTCAGGAAAGTGCAGGTGACTGAGGAGACACATGCTAGAAATATGATATATTGACCATTATGTGCTGATAAAATAATAGTTTCAACAAATCAATAACTTACATTGAAGATAATATCGTTAAATCATAACTCAAACACCATGTTATATTCTTAAATCTATTTCAAAATTTTCAAGCAAAACAATGATATTTTACTTATTTTTTTCTAATATAGAAAATTAATTGATCTTTTTGAGAAGCATGCTAACATTGTTTTGATCAATTTTGTGTATAGATTGCTTAATCTTTTAATTAAGGAATATTTATGAAAAAGTATGTCATAATAATTATACCAATAATGGTTATAATTAATTTTATCTTAGGATTGGAGGTGTATCCCGTGGATAAAGAGATTTATAATAAACTTTCACATGAAGAAGAGAGAGTTATTATTCATAAAGGGACAGAAGCGCCGTTCTCTGGAATTTATAATAATTTCTTTGAAGAGGGATATTATCACTGTAAAAGATGTGATGCCCGACTTTACAGTTCAGATGATAAATTTGCTTCTTCATGTGGATGGCCTAGCTTTGATGATGAAATTAAAGGAGCTATAAGAAGAATAAAAGATAGAGATGGGTTAAGAACTGAGATTTTATGTGCAAATTGTGGGGCACATTTAGGTCATGTTTTTGAGGGAGAAGGATTTACAGAGAAGAATATTAGACATTGTGTAAATTCTATTTCAATGACATTCAAACCTGATAAGGGAAAATCTAATATTAGAAAAGCCTATTTCGCTGGTGGATGTTTTTGGGGCGTTGAGTATTATTTTGAACGCAAGGAAGGTGTAGTATCTGCTGTATCAGGTTATATGGGAGGTTCACTTAGTAATCCGAGATACGAAGATGTTGTTTCTGGAAAGACCGGCCATTATGAAGTTGTTGAAATAACCTATAATGAAAGGGAAGTTAGTTATGAGAGTCTTGCTAAGTTATTCTTTGAGATTCATGATCCGACACAGGCTAACGGACAGGGCCCTGATATTGGAGAACAGTATCTTTCAGTAATATTTTATAGTAACAAGGAGGAGCTAAAGACAGCAAAAAGGTTGATAGATATCTTGAAAAATAATGGATATCCTATTAAAACAAGGATACTTCCGGTAAGTACCTTCTGGAAAGCAGAAGAATATCATCAGAATTATTATAATAAAAATAACAAGAAACCTTACTGCCATAAGTATACAAAAAGATTCCAATAATAAAAAGAATCCTAAAGATAATTTCTGAAAAAATGTTTAAACAAGAAGGAAAATTAACACTGAGATCTAGTATAAATTATATTCTTTCAGGATAAGATGAATTAGTTTAGTGATCTCTCTTTGCATACATATCTATTAAAGTAATTTTTTATGTTAATCTGCGAGAATCTTTAATTCAGATAGTTAATATTATGTTTTTAAAAAGGATAAGGATCGGCAGGACAATAGTTATGAAAACAACAGTGTTAAAAATAAACAAACCAGAAGCAAGTTTTGAGTCAAGATCAAACAGTATTGATGAGATAACAGAATACACAGCTGCTGGCATAAAGGATTGTATAAATATCACTGCCTTAAGCGAGCTTGTTAAATTAACGGTTTTTAATAAAAAATAAACAGTAATAGGTATTATTAAAAATTTTAAAGATGCAAGAAATATATTCTCTTTTATAATTTTAGTTAGTCCATCGAAGCTAAAACTTGTTCCAAGAGAGAAATAGTAGATTGAAATTGAGATCATGAGAAACAGTGTTACTGGAAAATTGAAATCAGGCCTTTTAAAGTCAAAAGCATGAAAGATCAATGCTAATATAACTGAATAGATCGGCATATTCTGAAGGTTAAAAATGAAATTCCTAACAAAATTTTCTTTATAATTAGATATCTTAGAAGAAATCTTTGCATATGGGAAGATGAAAAGTATTAAATAAGGCATAAAATATGAAATGAATATCATAGAAAGCCCCAGACCAGTTTCCCCAAGTAAAAGATAACATATAAATCCCCCCATTGTAAAGCCATGATTTGCCATAGATGAACTTATAAGGAACGTGGCTCTGCTTTTCTCCTCTAATGAAAGGAAATTTACAAGGACATATCCCAGTAGCATACCGATCAGCACAATAACAATTCCTGAAATAGGCAGCAGTATCAGTTTAAGGCTGATGCTCAATCCCCAGATACTCCACAGCACAATAATAGGATCGATGGTTGCTAGGTTTATTCCTATCAACTTTTTTGTAAGCGCTTCTACATCACGAAATTTGTTCTTTAGGAAATATCCGGCAATAAAAGGGGCAACTATTAGAATCTGAAATAAGATATATTTAGTTATAAGAGACATATATAAATCTATCATCCTGAAAATTATATTATAGGATAACTAATCCGCAGTTTATTTAGTGTTTTTATCTATCAAATGTTCTTTAAAGAAAATTCCACAAGTTATATTTATAAAAAAATATATTTATTTTGTCATTATTGACCTCTTTTTTACGCTTATATATATAAACAATAGATATACCAGATTGTAGAAAAAGATATTTGGATCAATATTTCAATAATTTCCCCTTGGTCTGTTTCTATTATTTTTTTCAATTTTTTTTTATAACATAGTTGGTTTTTTTTTGCATTATAATATAGATCGATACTATGGCAAGCAAGAAAAATCGATATACAGATGCTGTTAATAAATACTATCCTCTTATATATAGTGCAGTTTATACTAAGGTAAATAATGTTGATGATGCCTATGACATCTGTCAGGAAGTGTTTGTAAAATTTTTTGAGAAATTTGAAGAGGTTGAAAATCCAAGGAAATGGCTCTATGGAGCTTTGAGGCTTTCGGTGTTTGATTACTACAGAAGCCAGAATAAAGCTACGAATATTGATGAAGTTTTTAATGATATAGGGCTTACCTTTGTAAACGGTTTCAGAGATGCAAGGATAATTATCAGCGAGGTCATTGAAAATATAGATACATTTGATAAGGAAGAAGATAAACTGCTATTTGACCTGATAGCTATAAATAATTTCAGTTATAGTCAGGTAGGTAAGCAACTTGGGCTTACAAAACGACAGGTTCAGTATAAATATGGAAGAATTGTACAACAGATATTAGATCAACTTAACAAAAGGGGAATAAAGAATATTGAGGACCTACTATGAATGGTAATCTTAAAATATTCGATCAGGTTCTGCAGAAGCTTAAATTCAAACAGCCTGTACCTGTCAAGATACAGAAACAGATATTGAATTTTAAAAGAATTACTATTGTATCAACCCTGAAAGAATTTGGAGAATACAATTTAATCTATGGACTAATACTTAGACTGCATTTCTTTATAACAAGACTTGGAATAGGTCTTTCCACAGCGCAATCTGAAATCCTATTTTTTATTTTAACGATCTTAGCTGCAGGCATTACTATTATAGGCTCAGCGCTCTTAGCTGGAATAATAGACTTTAGTTCATATAAAGCAGCTTTAATCGAAAAAATAGATATTCCAATATCTCATGAAAAAAATGAGGGTATTAAAAGTCACATCCAAAAAGAAAAAGAAAGATTAGTAAGGAAGGAAGCGCCTGTAAAGACAAGGCTTGGCATAAAGATATTTCATACCGACATTTCACATAAAGACATTGCTTCCGAAATCAGTAATAAGCTGTATATTAGTCTAAAGAGATTAAAGGGAAACAATAGAGTTGTATTTCGGGATAGTAATATTAACAAGAGTGTTAACAGACTCCTTTTAGGAAGATTAAGCAAGGTCGGGAATACCTATCTGCTCTCATTAAGAATAATTGACGCAGAAAGCGGTAAATTGTATTTTGATAAGATCTTAACATATAATGAAATTGAAGATTTACATAATAAACTCGATATGTTTGCAGGACAGATAAGCAGTATAGGGGAAATCTGGTAATAAAAAAAAATAAAAAAAATTTACTTGTATTAATAATTTTTTTAGAAGACTATAACAGATTTGATTAAATTTATTCAATGAGGTAGATTGTGTTCAAATTTAGTTATTATCTTTTAGTCCTATTTTTATTTTTTTCTTCTATTAAACCTGTTCATTCTTTAACTATAGCAGTTTTAGAGCTTTCGCCAAAAGGAACTCATGATATAATTGTCTATGCAATATCTGACATAATCCGTTCAGAATTTGTTAATGTAGGAAATTTTACTGTAGTAGAACGGTCTCAGATTAAAGCAATATTCGATGAATATGGATTGCAGATGGCTGGTTGCACAGATGAGGTTTGCGCAATTAAGATCGGTAAGATATTGAGCGCCAAGAAGGTAGTTGTGGGAGAGGTTAATACCCTGGGTGAAACCACAGTTATTACAATTCGGTATATCGATGTGAGAACAGGAATCTCTATGTTCTCTTCTATGGGTGAAGCTCCCAATATTGACAATGTTATTGCCACCGCCACCTCAACAGCCAAAGACCTTATCCGAAAAATCATTCAAAATGATAAAGAGATCATCACTCCGATCTCATCTTCAGTATACTATTCAGTAGGTTTTATTCCTGGTTGTGGACAGTTATATGCTAGTGAGGAAATAAAAGAGCCTAAAAATATCCATCCTTTTATTTCCTCACT
>JAXHTB010000025.1:0-18942 GCA_034190185.1 Spirochaetota bacterium
TGTAAGTATCATTTGTATGTGCAACTTTAACTATAGTTTTAAATTGAAGTATAAGTGGAAAGTAGAATATTTATTCGAATTTTAAAGTTCCTGCTGCCTTATAAAGGATTTTTCCTTCTTGGGACACTATTTGCTTTTCTTTTCTCCATTGCCAACTGTATATCTTTATCTATACTAGTTCCTATATTCGACACACTCTCTCCCGGTGAAAATGTATATCAAATACAACTTAGTAAGCATGAAAAGGAGTTTCTTTCAAAAGAAGCTCCTGTTACCTTTAATGATAAATTCGTATTTTATAGGGCGCAAATAAAGGTTAAGTTAAACAGTATAGTACATAATGTTGATAAATTTACATTTTTGATATATATTTGCATTGGATTGCTTGCAATTATTATTATGCGGATGTTATTTAAGCTTCTTTCAGTCTATTATGTAGGTTTTTCAGCTAATGGAGCAATACGAGACATCAGGCAGTTGATGTATCAGTCCATCCTTAATCTGCCAGTTACTTATTTCCACAGGCAAAAAACTGGGGGTCTTATATCGAAGATCATATATGATATAGATCTTATCTCCGGTATTTTGAGCAATCAGTTAAGAAAATTTATAGTAAATATATTTATTATGATCACTCACATTGCTCTCCTTTTATATATAAATCTTGAACTTACATTAATGGCCTTTGTTGTTCTAATAATTATAACTATACCGATTCTTTCCATGGGCAGGATGTTCAAGAGATATAGCAGAATTGAGCAGGAGAAGATGGCGGAGATCTCTTCTATGACTCTAGAAACTATTGAGGGCATTCGAATTATTAAGACATATCAAATGGAGAATTTTCAGATCAACCGTTTCCTCAAGTCTTTAAAGATCCTTCTAGTCAAAAAGATCAAAAAGGCTATGATCGACATAAGCCGGCCCCAGATAATTGAGATTATATCATCACTGTTTCTTGTATTCCTTTTCATATTTGGCGGTAGAATGATATTAAGCGGTGAATATACAAAGGGAGAATTTATGTTTTATGTATTTACCTTTCTATATTTGATGAATCCTATTAAACAGATCGCTAATATGAATAACCAGGTTAAACAGGCTGAATCAGCAGGCGAGAGGGCCTTTGAGCTAGTAGATCATGAAAAGGAAGTTGAAAATAATTGTTATAAAAATTTTAATATCATATCATGCGATGTAGACTCAAGGCTGCATGAACATAAGGAGCTGATAGCGCCCAAAACTAATATTCGGTTTGAGAATATATCTTTTAAATATCCTTTTAATGATGAATATGTATTGAAGGATATAAATTTTACAATTGGCGCTGGCAAAAGCCTTGCCATTGTTGGGAGATCCGGAGCTGGCAAGACAACCCTTGTAGACCTTTTGCCGCGCTTTCTTGAGGTAACTGAGGGAGCAATCTATATTGATGATGTGGACATAAAGACGATCCCGCTTACAAGATTAAGGCGATCTATTGGTGTTGTTTCTCAAGAAATATTTCTTTTTAATGGAACAGTATCTGAAAATATAGCTTATGGCAAGGGTGATGTCTCCTTTGAGAGTATCGTCCAGGCTGCAAGGATCGCCAATGCTGATGAATTTATTATAAGGATGCCGGATGGATACAATACAGAAGTAGGGGACAGGGGGATAATGGTATCCGGCGGTGAGAGGCAGAGGATATCTATTGCTAGGTCGATCCTTAGAAATCCACCGATACTGATCCTTGATGAGGCCACATCCTCTCTGGATGCTGAATCCGAAGGACTTGTTCAGGGCGCTTTGTTTAATCTTATGAGTTCAAGAACATCCTTTGTTATTGCTCACAGACTTTCCACTATTAAAAATTCTGATCTGATTATTGTTATAGACAGCAACAGCATAGTTGAAATGGGAACGCATGATGAGCTTATAAGTATTGATGGTTTATATAGGGCATTATACCGAAATGCACATTAGGTGTTGTAATTAAAAAATCATAATTCTTGAGGAAGATGAAGAGCTATTATAAAATACTAAGAAATCTGCTGCCATATAAACATTTATTAATCCTTGCAGCAATATCCTCGCTTCTTTTTTCTGTCTTCAATGCGATATCTCTATATTCTGTTGTGCCGATATTCAATACTATGACAGGAGAGAGTGAAGCATCTGTATTCACTATATCAGAAAATGAAGCTGAAATGATGAGGAAGGATGCGCCTCTGTTTATTGATAGAATTAAGATATTACAGATTAAGGCAAAGATGATTTTCAATTCCTATTTTAGCTCAAAGACCCGAATCGAGACAATTACAGTTATCTCTCTTATGATTATTCCGCTCCTAATTCTTAAGAACATATTCGATTTTTTAGGAAGGTCGCTTTTTGCTTATGCAGGAAACAGGGTTGTTCAAAACATAAGGAAAAAACTCTTTGAACATATCATAATGCTTCCTTACAGTTATTTTCATAGAAGCAGAAGCGGTGATATAGTTTCACGCATAAATAGAGATGTCCTGCCTCTCAGTTCTGCAATGAGTGTTGATTTATATAATTTTATATCAGGTTGTATTCTTTTAATCATTAACATAATAATTCTTTCATTTGTAAGTTGGAAGCTGATTCTTTTTATACTGATACTGGGAGCTCCAATAGGTTTGACCATAAAATATTTTGGAGACCTTGTGAAAAAATTAACCAAGAGACTGCAGGAGGGATATGCAGATATCAGTAGCAAACTGCAGGAGACTATATCCGGAATTAAGGTAATCAAGTCCTTTGGCGCAGAGAGATTTGAAGAGGCCAGTTATAGAAGGATAAACGATTCTATTATGAAGAGGGATCTAGTGAAAAGGGTCTATCAGAATCTGAATCCCTCAGTGGTTGAGCTCTTAGGATCATTTGTCGCGATTGCCCTTTTTATTGTTGGGGGGTATCAGATAATATATAGAGAGATCACAAGTGGAGAGTTTATTTTTTTTATCCTATTAGTAATAAATATTTTTGATCCGATTAAGATGGTGTCCAACTCAATAAACAACGCTAAATCAGCAGATGCGGTTTCAGAGAGAATATTTGAAATTTTTGATCAACCTATTGAGGATCTGAATTTAGGAATTGACGGTACTTTTAAAAATTCAATTCAGTTTCAGGACGTATCGCATAAATACAATAACGATTATGCACTCAAGAATGTAAGCATATCTATTCCAAAGGGGAAATCTATAGCAATAGTTGGAGCTTCAGGATCTGGTAAATCAACTATTCTTAACCTGATTGCGTCTCTCTATTCGCCGTCATCAGGCAAGATGTACATTGACGATTTTTCTGTTGATGAATTATCACTAAACTGGATCAGGCAGAACGTCGCTATTGTAACTCAGGAGGTATTCCTCTTTAACGGCACAGTATTAGAAAACGTTACATGCGGTAATCATTACATAATGAACAGGGTCATTGAGGCTTGCAAAATTTCACATGCGCATGAATTTATTTCTAAATTGCCTCAAGGATATAACACAGTTGTTGGCGAGAGAGGGATGTTGCTCTCAGGAGGAGAAAGGCAGCGTATAACAATAGCCAGAGCTATTCATAGTAATGCTGGGATTATTCTCTTTGATGAAGCTACGTCCGCTCTTGATTATGAGTCTGAAAGATTGATCCAGGACTCCCTTGAATACCTTTTTAGAAACAGCACTTCCATTATCGTGTCTCACAAGCTTTCTGCAATAAATGATGCTGATGTCATATATGTAATGGCAGATGGAAGGATTATTGATAAAGGCTCTCATTCTGATCTGCTTGTGAAGAGCGAAACATATAAAAAGCTCTTTAATAATGACAAATGAGCATGGATTTATCAAATAAAATATCTCAATACGCGCGTTACATTCTGCGAAATGCATATCTGCTTATTAGGGAGATGATTACAAATATACCAAGGTCCCTGATCTCCGGTTTCGGAATAATATTTCTCATCTCCTTTCTGGTGTTGTCTATTTCTTTAAGGGAATCTGTAAAGGATTATCTTGAAAATAGAATATTCGGAAAGCTTAGCATAAATCAGATAAAGATAACGCCGGTCAATAAAACGAAATACATCAGTTTCAATCTGCTTTCAGGATCAAAAAACGAGATCAGCAGGAGCAAGATAAAGGATATAAGCAGAATAAAGGAGATAGAGAATATTGAAAAGGTTATTCGATTAAATTTCCCTGCTTCATTGCGCGGGGGTATGTTTGGCAGATATATGAGAACCGATATCTTTATTAGCGGAGTAGACAGGACTTTTTTTAGGGGGACTAAAATTAGATGGAAAGACTTTGTTGATAGTGAACCACTGCCAATAGTTATACCGAACTTTGCCATGGATCTTTATAACAATTTTGCAGTTGCAAGCGGTCTGCCGCAGCTTGGAGAGAGGGCATTAAAACGATTTTCTGTGGAACTGATACTTGGAAGATCATCATTTAACAGGACAAGAAAAAATATATTTAAATATAATGCTAAGTTATTTGGGCTTTCCTCAAAGGTAACTACTGCTGGTGTAATTGTACCTTCAGACTTTATTCGAAAATTTTGCATAGCTCATAAAGATGATCCCGGATTGCAGAGAAGTCCATACTCATGCATAATGATCTTTGCTTCTGTAAAGAGGATTAAAGAGTTGCCTGCAATTTCAAAAAAGATCAAGGATATGGGACTTATGGTCGAGTCGCAAATGGATATAGCATCAAAGACAGATAAAGCAACCTCATTTATAGACTGGATTTTGGCGCTTGTTATGATAACAATTTTGATCCTCACAATAATTGCTATCTTCAATTCTTATCTTTCAATTATCTATTACAGGGGGCATAGTATCTCTATTCAGAGAATTTTAGGAGCATCAAAATTGAGAATAGTATTGACGGTAATTTTTGAAGCAGCTATTATGGGAGCAATCTACGGATTACTTGGTTATCTTTTAGGATCGGTTTTGTTGGATCTCCTTTCAGAAAATATTTCACAATGGATTCCTATATTAAAGGGCTTTGATCTAAAATTGGGCATAGAGAATCTATTAGTTCTTTCTGTTACTGTTTCAATGCTTGTATCCTCATTATCTGCACTGATCCCAGCTATATTTGCGGCAAATTCGAATCTTTTTAGAGCTATAAAATGATAATGATATGATGATCTGGTAAATTTTGATGAATGCTATAAATAGTATAAAGAAGCGGTATGATGAACTTGTATCTCTTATCGAAAAATATAATTACAACTATTATAATCTTAATAAGCCGCTTGTGGATGACGCAGATTATGATGCTTTGATGCTGGAGCTTCTTGATATTGAACGCAAATACCCAAGCCTTAAAACAGAGGACTCCCCATCGCAGAAGGTTGGCGGAGAGATAACTAATACATTTACAGAGGTTAAACACTCCCCGCCAATGCTAAGTCTTGATAATATTTTTTCCGAAGGAGACTTGTATGATTTTGACAGACGCTGTAAAAAGGGTTTGGGTGAAAATGATGATATTCTCTACTCCATGGAGTTAAAGTTCGATGGATTGGCTGTTGCTGTTCTCTTTGAAAATGGAAGATATATCCAAGGCTCAACACGAGGAAATGGAATAGCAGGAGAGGACATCAGCGCAAATATTGCCACATTAAGATCGATGCCGATGTCATTAAGTGGAGATTCAGTTCCCACTCATCTTACTTTAAGGGGGGAGGTCTTTATGAGGCATGGAGAATTTGATCGTCTTAATAAGATGCGCGAAGAGAATGAGGAATCTCCTTTTGCGAATCCAAGGAACGCGGCTGCCGGCTCCCTTAGACAGCTTGATCCCAAGGTAACAGAGGAGAGGGCTCTTGATATTGTAATATATCAGGTTGGAAGCATGGAGAGCAACTTGTCGATAAGCAACAATCAGGATATGCTTAATTACCTAAAAAAACTTGGCCTTCCTGTTCCTGAATATATAGATTTTGGATCTTTGGAAGATATTAAGGAATTCTATCAATACTGGATGGAGAATCGTCATATCTTAGATTATGATATTGATGGAGTAGTAATTAAGGTTAATGACCTTATGAGCAGGGATATACTGGGAATGACAAGCAAGGCTCCAAGATGGGCCACTGCATGGAAGTTCCCTGCAAAGGAAGCGATTACCACGCTAAGATCTGTTGACTTCCAGGTGGGAAGAACCGGTGTAGTGACACCTGTCGCAAATCTTGATCCGATAAATATTGGCGGAGTTCTTGTAAAGAGAGCCTCACTTCACAACTTAAATGAGATCAAGAGGCTTGGGATTATGATTGGAGACAGCATTAAGGTTAAAAGAGCTGGAGATGTTATCCCAAAACTGGTGGACGTTATTACAGAGAAGAGGCCTGAATCTGTATACTCTATTGTTATACCTAAGAAATGCCCTTCATGTGGTTCTTTGCTTAGAAGAGAGGAGGTATATATTAGATGTTTAAATCCTGAGTGTGAGTCAAAGAGGATGGAAACATTGAAATATTTTATTTCAAAGGAGGCAATGGACATTGAGTATATGGGGCCAGAACTCATTGTTAGGCTGAGAAGGGCAGGGAAGCTCAACTCAATTTCGGATATATTTAAGATAACAAAGGAAGATCTTCTGCAGCTTGACAGGATGGGTGATAAGCTTGCAGATAAGATCATTGAATCAATAGACAGCAGAAGGTCTATTCCACTTTCCCGTTTTTTGCGCAGTCTTGGCATTAGAAATGTGGGAGATCATATTGCAAAGATAATTGCAAGGTCTGTTACAAGTCTGGAAAATCTTTATAATATGCAGATTGAAGATTTAAAAGAGATATATGAAGTAGGATCTGAGGTGGCTGAATCGGTTTATAGTTTTTTTCATAATAGTGAAACAAAGGCAATTATTGATGAAATGAAAAATGCTGGTGTAACAATTGAGAATGAAGTTTATAAAAATGAAGGCAAAGATAATATCATTGAGAAAATCTTTGTATTTACAGGAGCTTTGCAAAATTTTTCCAGAAAGGAGGCGGAAGATATGGTTGAAAGATATGGGGGCAAAGTATCCAGTTCTGTCAGTAAAAAGACAGACTATCTTGTAGCAGGCTTTTCTGGGGGCGCAAAACTTGAAAAGGCTGGCAAACTTGGAGTAAATATTATTTCAGAAGATGAATTCTTAACTATGATAGGCAAAGCAAAATGATAAAAAAGATAAATGAAATTTTTAAAAGGTATTATTATATCCTTACCAGTCTTCTGATGTTTATGTCCTTTCCTGTATATGATATCTGGTTCCTTAAAGGATTTTCTTTTTTTGCATGGTTTGCTTTTATTCCATTATTTATTTTTGTGCGTGGAAAAAGCTTTAGGGTAGTTTATACAAGTTCATTTTTTGCGACTTTACTGGGGAATTTCCTGCTCTATAATTGGATTGGCTCCTTTGGTGCTGATATGGCCGGAGGTTATTACATTGTTCTTACCTTTTTAATTCCAGCTTTATCTGTTTTTTCTGCTGCAAAGATAGTAATAGCTGAGTTTTTCTCAAGAAGATTTGAAAAAGTAAGAATCTTTATCTATCCTTCGGTTTGGATATTGATCGATTTTATCCAATCTATAGGTTATAATGCTTTTCCATGGACCTATACAGCATATTCTCAGTATCCTTTTACATCTTTCATTCAGATCTCTTCATATATAGGCATTTTGGGCATAACATTTATTATAATAATTTCTAACAGTATTTTATCTGATTTGATTTATACAAAGATGAATAGCAAATTATATTTTAGAGATCTTATTCAAACAAGTCAATTCTTCAAATTTATAATTTTAATAATATTTCTTAACTGTATGTGGGGTTTTGGTTGGTATATATTATCTGAAAACAGAGAAGAAGGTAGTTCTGATATAAGGTTTTCAATAATACAATCCTGTATATCTCCATGGGAGAATTGGCGGGTTAATCGTTTCAAGTATCTGAAAGATCTCAAGTTATTAACAGATATGTCTTTAAATTATGACCCTGATCTTATTATCTGGTCTGAGTCTGCAACACTTGAAAGAATCTCATATCATTATGAAATTGATAATCTGAATTCTTTTGAAAAAAGTGTTCTAGAAATCGCTGCAATATCTAAGAAGCCGCTATTAACTGGTGAGATCGGTGTTTATAGGGATTATTTATCAAAAAGCTATTATCCTCAAAATAATGCTGTCCTGATAAATAAGGAGGGTGAAGTAGTTAAAAAATATTCTAAGATAAATCTTGTTCCCTTTGGAGAATGGTTTCCCTATGAAAAGTGGTTTCCATTTATTAAAGACTTGCTTATTCAATTTGGAGGATCAAGTTTTGTTCCAGGAGATACTCCTGTTGTATTCAATATTCATGGGGCAAATTTTGGTGTTTTGATCTGTTATGAAGGCATCTTTTATAGGCTTTGCAGAAAATATAAGAATTTAGGTGCAGATTTTCTAGTAAATATCACTAATGATGGATGGACAGATTCCTATGCTGGTCATATGCAACATTTTTCAGCTTCAATATTTAGGGCAATTGAGAACGGTTTATGGTATATTCGTGCAGGCAATACAGGGTATACAGCTATAATTGATCCATTTGGAAGGATCAAAAAATCGTTGCCTATACTAAAGAAAGATTTTTTGACAGGAGAGATCGATTTAAAACTTAATCATAATACATTTTATTCAAAATATGGCGATATTATTCTTTATATTGCTATCTGTTTTATTTTTATTTTAGCTGTAATATATTATTTATCTTATATAAGAAAGTCTTATATGAAAAAATAATGCATCTTTAGGCAAGGTTTCTACTGTAATGATGTGATAATGCATGATTTAATTAAATTTACAAATTTGAAGCCATTTCTCGTGGATGTTGAATTACTTCATCATATTTCTGTAAGATAGCATTGGTGATTAAATCTCTTGCCTCCTGTGTTATTGGAAAGAATAGATCAATAAATTCACCATTCTTTTTTTTATTAGAAGGCATTCCAATAAAAATCCCCTTTTCTCCTTGAACAATCCGTAAATTTTTAATTACAAATTTATTCAATAAGGTTATGTTCGCAAATCCCAGAGTTTTCCCAAGATTATCCTTTGGAAAGACTCTAACTTCAGTTATTATGTCTTCCATAATATCACACCACCATTTAATTAAGTTTATACAAAAAATATTTATACAAATATATTATCTTAAATAGAAGTTTATGATTGCGAATGGAGGTTGCCTTAAGAATATTTTCAATTTTATGTTAATCTAAAAATAAATAATGATGTTAAATATGTCAACCCTTTTTTAAAAAAAATAATTACACTCTAAAAGTTGGTAGAAAATATAATATAATTTACGATAATCATATAGAAAAGCCGATAATTTAAGATTATGAGATAGGTGATAAAAAGCTTACTATTTATTTAATTGTTACTGATAATCGTAATTTATGATCTGGAAGTGTACCTCAATAATAATAAACATGATATTCTAAAGATGAATTAATTTGATATACAAGAAATATATCAATTATAACATTATTGATAAAAATAGTTTTAATATTGACTTTTTGTTAATACATTTTAAACTTAGTTACTTATAAAAATAATTTCTTAATTAGTTCTTTAATTAAGCTTTAATTAATTTTAAAAAATAATTCAGCAATTTTATAATTTTATTCTGTAAAATAACTAAACCCTGCTGATTGAATTGGGGATCATATATTCCTATTCCATTACTAATTTATTTATATAATTTATATCGAGATTCTCAATGAAACATATTATTGTATCAATTTTTGTTCTGTTTTTTCTTACACCCACACTAACAGGAAAAAAATATAAATTTGAATTCATAACAGTAAGCGATATTGTGAAAAGGGTCAAGAAAAAATTTTCAGAGATCGAATCTTATCAAGCTAATTTTATTATAACAACTACAAAGCTTGAATCAAAAAGCAATCAAAGTGGTTTGGTTATGTATAAGGCTCCAAGTAAAATTCGAATTGAATTCTATGTGCCTTATGGACAAAAAGTAATTTCTAATGGTCAAACAATGTGGATCTATATCCCATCGATGAATGTTGTAGCTGAACAAGATCTAAAATCTGATAATAATTCACTATTTCTTACTGGGACAAAGAGTGGATTAAACAGACTTTTTCAGAAATATCACTATAAATTTGCTTCAAAAAAACAACCTAACGAGCAATCTGATGGTACTATGAATTATACATTGATCCTAAAACAGAGAGAAAGCAGAAGCGGCTTCAGAAACTTGAAATTATGGATTGATGAAAATTATATCATAACACAAGCACATGGGGAGACATCCACAGGTAAAAGTGTAAAAATTCAGCTTGCAAATATTAAGACAGATGTTGATATTACTAATGGGAAGTTTCATTTTGATATCCCATCTAAAGCCAGAATAATTAAGAATCCAATTATTTCTGAGGAGTAAAAAAGTGGAAGGAATCGGGGAAAAACTTAGAAGCGCCAGAGAGGCAAAAAAGCTTACAATTAAAGAAGTATCTAAAGAAACTAATATTTCACCACTTTATGTTGAGGCATTGGAGAAGGAAGAGTTTGATAAATTCCCAAGTGAAACATACATTACAGGTTTTTTAAGGAATTATGCTGAATTTTTAAAGCTTGATGCTGAGGAGATGATTCAATCGTATAGAGGTTATAAAATTGGAGAAAGCGCAACACCCTTAGAAGAGCTGATTAAACCCACCAGCCCCAAATTATTTTTTCATCTTTCCACTTTCTTCTACCATAATCGAACTATTATGATGCTATGCGGATTAATTCTATTCATTGTTGCAGCTGGATTTTTTATTACAAAAACATATTTTTCAGAAATCGACATTGAAGACAGCACATCCATACAAAATATAAAAAATGAATATGATGTTACAAACTCAAATTTAAAAATTAAAAATATAAGAAATCTTAATCTTACTAATAACAGTGGTTATACATTACTTTACAAAAATGAAGCTGTTCAGTTCCTGATTGAAAACAAAGAATATATGTTTTTGCTAAAGAACATAAAAAATAATTCGGTAATATTGCAATTGATTCAAGAAAACGATGAAGTAGAACTTATAATGGAACAGCCAAGGTTAATAAAAATAAAAAATTATCCTAGAGATATTATTGTAACCCTTAAAGGTTTGACTGAGAATCGTGCAAAAATGTTGGTGATGCTTGGGAAAAAGAAAAAACCAGTCTTTGACAATGCAAAACAACAACTTAATGATACTAAAAAAATCGATAATACACAAGTTATAGCACAAAATGAGAGAAATCTAAAAATTATCTTTGAAGCAACCTTTTTTCAAAAAACCTATCTTGAATTGTACTTGGATGGTATACAAAAAAAGAAGGGAATAATAGCTGCTGGCAGAAAAGAAAGATGGGAAGCAACTGAGTATATACAACTTAAAATCGGTAATGCCGGAGGACTGAAAATAAAAATCAATGGGAAACCCTATAATTTTGGACTGCCAGGCCAGGTTGCTAATAAAGTAATTACTTGGAAAAAGGATGCAAACAATCCAAACCTCTATCATATAGTTGTGAAAGATTGGTAGAAGGAGAAATGATTTGAATATCCCAAATTGCATATCAGTTTTAAGGATTGTACTAATTCCACTCTTTTTATATTTAATTTTATTACCTCAAATAGAAACAAAAATTTGGGCCCTTATTATTTTCTGTATTGCATCCTTTACAGATCTTCTTGACGGATGGACTGCCAGAAGATTGGGGCAGGAAACGGCTACTGGAAAATTCTTGGATCCCATTGCAGATAAATTTCTAGTAATCTCTGCGCTAATTGCTTTTCTGATCCTTGATAAATTTATTCCATTATGGATGGTTTTAATAATTGTTGGCAGGGATATTCTTATAACCTATATGAGATATCTTGCTATCAAAAAAAAATCAGTTCTTAAAACTAGCAGATTTGGGAAGATCAAGACAGTATTTCAGATGATTTCCATAATAATTATAATTATGGTATTTATTATCAGAAGTTCAGGAGTTGCTCCACCGGACAGTATAAAAGGCAGTTATCCAGAAATAAATTCTGTATTTGATATTTATATGTCAGATCATCCGGATAAATGGCTTATTATTACACCCTATTTTTTAATGGCCATTGTAACATTACTTACAGCATTTTCAGGTATTAGGTATATTATCACAAATCGAAGTCTATTGATACCTGATGATTTAATTAAATCTAATAAAAAAAATTGATGTGGTGGAAAAAAATATTATTTACTGCCTTGTATACAGGTTATTCCCCTTTAGCTCCAGGAACAATGGGAACAATTCTTGCTGTTCTAATTTATATTATTGAATATCTATTAATCGGAGATTGTAGCTGGATAATAAATCTTTTTATAGTGATAATAATGTTATACCCATCTATAAAACTTGGAGATGCAGGTGTTGCTTATTTTAACAATAGTGATCCCCAAGAAATTGTTTTAGATGAGGTAATGGGTTTCTGGATTTCTATCCTTTTTTTCCCATTTAACTGGAAAATTATAGCGCTTGCTTTCGTTGTTTTTCGAATTATGGACATTATTAAACCTTATCCAGCGTATAAGCTTCAGCGTCTTAAGAATGGTATGGGAGTTATGATAGATGATTATATTGCAGGTATCTATTCAAATATCACAATATTAATCGCTATAATAATTGCAAATTATTTTAATATTTCTTTTTATTGACTAATATTATAATATATATCAATAATTTATCTTATTACATAGAGTATAATTTCACAATATAGACCCTTAACTTTTAATAACAAGGGGTGTTAAAATGAAAAAACGAAATAATTTTTTTTTAGTATTAACCTTTATTATCATGCTTCTTTATTGGGGTGCTGTCTATGCTAAAAACAGTACATCCATTCGAGAAAAAGAGGGCAACTCATGCATTCAATGTCATATAAAACTTCAAGGTAAATTATATTCCGTTGTAATAGAATGGGAGAAAAGTGTTCATGCAAGTAAAGGAAATAAATGCAACATCTGTCATGGAGGCAATCCCAATATCTATAATGCAAAAGGATCAAAAAACAAAAAATATGATTTTATTGGAAGACCTAAAAATGATAGGATAACAAATTTTTGCGGGCGTGGTAAATGTCATAGTAAAGCCCTTTTCCAGTTTAAAAAGAGCCCTCACTTCCAGTCTGTTATGGAATCTGGAGAACCAAACTGCACTAGTTGTCATGGAAAACATAATATTCAGAAATCTTCAATTCATATAATGTCAGATGAAACATGTTCAGACTGTCATACATATCAATATTCTAGAGAGATTCTTGAAACTGTTTTTGCAATTGAAAAAGATATTGACAATATTGCACAAAGTCTTGACTACCTTAAAAGCAAGAACGCTGAGGTTGAGGACTTATACGATCTACTTAAGATGAATAAACATCTCTTTCATCAACTAGTTCATGTATTCTCTCGGGAAGATATGGAATTTACTCATAAAATTCTTAACTTAGAGATAGCATCGCTGAAAACTGCACTGACCACAAAGATAGCTTTAGTTAAAAGAATGGAACTGCTTTATACTCTCAATATTATTACTGCATCTGTTTTAGTGCCAATTTCTATCATTTTTACTATTATCGTCTTTGTCAGAAGAAAGAAAAAAGAAAAATATATATCGGCTCCTTAATCTTTGCAGATAACAGGGTTAGAATTAGGAAATAAGATCTATCTTCAATGAAAATTCATAAATCCTGTGGGAATGACACTGTAAAATGATTTTCAAAAAGGTATGTAAACAATAATTATGAGAAACTATCTGTTTAATACAGAGAAGATCAATTATGTTAAAGGAGATAAACCAAAGGTTGAATGTATACTCTGTGCTATCAGAGATAAACTGCCTGAAGTAACTCAATTAGAAGTATACAGAAATGATGATTTTATTGTATCTTTAAATCTATATCCCTATAATCCAGGACATCTTATGGTCTTTCCTACAAGACATATTGAAGAGCTGGCTGATATGACTGACAATGAGGTTCTTTTTATGAATCAACTGACCTTAAAAGCAATAACAGTATTAAGGGATGAGTATAATCCATCAGGATTTAACATCGGGTATAATCTTGGGTCAGACAGTGGAGCAAGTCTTTATCATATACATCAGCATATTGTCCCAAGATACAGAAATGAGATTGGATTTATAGATATTATTGGAGGAGCTCGTGTGTTCGTTATTGACCCCCTTGTTGTACAGGAAAAATTGAAAAAAAATTTTATTTTATAATATTATTTTTTTCTTTTGTTCTTACTATCAAATTCACCTCCTTATAGGTGCATAAATCTATAATCTTTTCGACTGTTATAGTGATAACTAGTATATAAATATGCAAATATAAACTTCCGCGTGGAGAAGATTATATGAAAATGGTTATTATAATTACCTTCATATCTATTTCGCTTTGCATTACAGGATGTGGGGAAGATTCCTGGATCAGCGATCTTTTCACATTAAAATCAGTTAAAACTGTAAGAGATGAAAATGTAGAGCAGTTAAAAAAGAAAGCGAGCGAATATGAAAAAGAATTAGATGAGAAGCTAAGATCAGCAGATAGTCTTAGCATTGTATATCAAAAATTAGGGGAGAAGTACCTTGACGGCAAGGCCTGGACCTCCGCTATTGAAGCATTTAAGAAATCGATTGGTTATGGACGGAACACATCATCTGTTCATTATTCATTGGCAGTGGCCTATGCTAATAGAGGCAGCGGACTGGCTAATAAAGACGACATTGAAAAGGCTGAGCATCACTATAAAAAAGCTCTTGAAATTTCGCCTGATAATTATGAAGCAAGCTATGGCCTTGGAATACTGCTCTTTTATAGAAAACAGGAAAGGAAAGAAGCTGTAAAAATAATGGAAAACATTGTCCAAAGAAAAAAAGATTTTTACAGAGCAAGATTTGCTCTTGGTAGATTTTATTATGAATTAAACAAAATAAATAAATCCCTTTCTATATATGAAAATATTCATTATGATCTTGAAAGTAAAACAGATTCACCTGAAGTAAAAAAATATAAAAAGGAAAGTAGAAGAAATATTGAGAGATTGATGCTCGAAATCTCTAGAAAGAGATGATGGATATTGAAAGAAAAAAATATTCAATAGCTTTATCAATTGTTTCCTCCCCTTCGTATAATAATGTATGGGAAAGCATAAATACCAATACCGATCCTATTGAGATTTATAGGAGAATAGAAAATAATTCTAAATTATCGACTCAGAGCTTTATCAGTGTGAAATATCAGGGTAGCCCTATTGATGCTGCTAAATCGATCATAGAGGCTGCAATAGCCGGTTCTATAAGAATAATAGATTTATGGGATAAGGATTATCCTCCTCTTTTAAAGGAGATAAGCAAGCCGCCTTTGGTTCTATACTGCAAAGGGAACTTTTCAAATAACGGATCAATTTCTATAGTAGGTTCCAGAAAAATTGATACCAGGTCATCGCATATCGCACGAAGAATATCAAGTGAATTATCCGAAGCTGGCTATACAATTGTAAGTGGTATGGCAATCGGTATTGACAGAGAGGCTCACCTAGGGGCCTTGCAGAGGGATGGGGCGACTATTGGTGTGCTTGCAAATGGAATAGATGTTATATATCCTTCATATAACAAGGATTTATTTTCTGCAATCCTTTCATCCAATAATTCATCAATCATATCTGAATATCCGCCAGGCATTCGTGCTGGGAAATGGACATTTGTTAGAAGGAATAGGATAATAAGCGGTCTGTCATTAGGAACTGTAATAGTAAAAGCTGGTGAAAAGAGTGGCGCTCTTATTACTGCTAGACATGCCCTTGAGCAGAACAGAGAGGTTTTTGCCTGTCCGGGCTTCGCCTTTGATGAAGCATATTCTGGATGTCACAATTTAATAAGAAATGGAGCTGTGCTGGTAGCCAATTCCCAAGATGTTCTAAGAGAAATACAAACCTTTAATATAAAAAATAATACATTAAATAATAACATATCAATATCTGGAAATCACAGAAGTAAATCAATAAATGTTAATAATATATCACCAGAAAGCAATGATCAGGCAGATCAATTTAATGATGATTCCATTGAAAGAAAAATACTGTCCCTTTTAACTGATGGAGAAAAGGATACTGACAGCATGGTAAGACTGTTAAATTGTAATCCTGGTGAAGTAAATGAAGGAATTGTAATGCTGGAATTAAGCGGACTTATTATAAGAGAAGGCAATTTGGTATCAAAATTGTAGATGCACCCTCTCACTTTTTATTTCTTCAATAGGTTGTAATCCCTTTATTTATTTTGAGTTGAACTTAATTGTGTACTATTACCATCTATATAAGAATCATTAACCATGGTTTTTAAAACTTTGCAGGGTTCATTGCCTTGGTTTATAATTTTGTACTTTCCAAAACATGCTGGTACAATTACAGTTTCTGTAAAATTTAAAATAAACTGCCTGTCTGGATATAACTGCGATTGAATTGCAATACTATTCCCCTTAGCCAAGCTTAATACATGAGGACACCATCTTGTGTCATCTTCCACAACGGTTGCAAACTCAAAACGATGCGCTTCAAAAACCAATTCTTCTAACTTACCTATTATATATTCAGCCCAGTCTTTACCCTTCCTTATAATCCTTGGTTTTTGAATTAGATGTTTTTTTACCCATGAAGTATTGCGATTTGGGTATTTTTTTATCATATTAAATGCGTGCTCTGAATGTATTTCCCTTAATTTACCATTTAAGTCTGGCCTTAGATAATCATATATATGCAGGGTATACCTGTCTGTAGTTGAACTTAATTCTAATACAACACACCCTTTCCCTGATGCATGAACTGTTCCTGCAGGTATTAGAAACAAATCTCCTTCTTTAGCTGGGAATATATTTACATATTTAAGATGATCAAAGGGAATTCCCTCAGTTTCAGCTTTTCTAACAGCATCATAGAATTCAGATATTTCAATGTTTTCCTTTAAACCTAGATGCACGTAAGCATCCGGAGATGCAGCCATAATATAGTAGCTTTCATCCTGGTGTAGGGACTCTTTAAATTGTTTTTTGATATAAGAAGAGTCTGGATGGATTTGAATTGCCATATCGCCACCCTTCCAGCAATCATCGTAATTGATCCTTATTGGCCATACTCCTTTAAACCTATTATTAATCCGCTCACCCATAATCCTTTTGGGTTCTTTATCTAGTATATTGGCAAAGGGCATCTCAATAAATGTATCTCCGACAGGGATCCGAACACTCATATGATATGCCATCAATTCGTATGCCCAGGCGCAATTTATCATTTTTTTGGGAAGGTTGCGGACTTTCTTAAGCCACTGCCCTCCCCATATCCCTTGGTCATGGAATGCTTTTAACTGGAATGGTATATTAGTAAAATGAAAAATTATCTCATCTAATATTTCCCTGTTGATCAGTTTAGGTTCTTTTGAAATATTATCATCAATATAGTAATCTATTTGCTTTTGTAGATATTTCTTATGTTTATCCAAAACAGGAAAGTCAATATAGTGGAGTCTTTTACCGGCTAAGTAAGCTGGTTGTCCTTTGCCGGATTTATCTTTACCCCTTGATCCCAAAGGAACAACCTCTCCTTTCTGATATCGTTTAGTTATTTCCTGATGTGTAATATCTTTATAAAGAATAATATCATAATAAGATCTGAGTGATTTGCATGCTGCGCCAGGACCATAGCATATTATTACTTTTGTCGATTTTGAATTTTCCTTTTTATACTTTTCAAACCTCTCAATAAGACTCTTAATGCGTTCTTGGTCTAGGAAATCCTCTAGCTTACCGCTGAAAATTCGTCCAAAAGTATTGTCATGCGCCATAAAAGGTATAATTTTTTTTTCTATTTCCTTTGGCGATTTGTAAAAAGAGGAAAAATTAATTATAGATGTATGGAATCCATCCTTCTGTAAATGTTTTATTATTTGCTGGATCCTTTTTTCCCATAGTATTCCAGCATATCCGTCAATTGCAATTTGAATTGATCTTTTATTTTCATGTAAAAAATTTTTTATTATATAACTGATTTGGTTATTGATCTTTTTCTGTCCTGATATTATGGAATTCTCCCATTTTTTTTTCAAAATATCTTTTGAGGGCACGATTAATGAAGAGCCTAACAATCCGATTTTACTATGAATTTTTCTCATAGCTGGTAGTGAATCCATTTCAATTATCTTGATCTTATCAGAATATCCTGATCTTTCTAATGTATCTCTTGCAGACGGCAAAATTATCTCTTTACCAATTGGTTTGATCAATAGACCAGCAGTTAAAAATATACTTACGCCCTTTACAGAATCCCAATCCTCTTTATTCCATTTTATAAGGGATTTTTCCCCTTTGCCCTTATACAGTTGAATCATCAACTTCGCTAAGTCGATACCTGCTTGTTTAAATATCTTCTTTGCATCTTCTTTTGCATCCATATTTTTGGAATAGTATGCTTCTGACAGAAGCTTACTGGATATTTTCTTTATCTGTATCTCAGTTAGTTTTTCCGGATCTTTTATCCATTTTTCATAATCTTCAGTGTATTTTATGAAAATAGGTTTTCCCTTTTTTATATTTTCTCTTTCCTGCAACTGAGCAATCTTACCTAACCCATTGCCAGTAAGCAGATCTTCAGCTGTTTTACCATCTCTTATAAGTATGTCGAAAAATGCCTGATTCCCAGAAACAGGCTGAACATTATTATCCCTCAGAATTGTAATATTTCCAGCGCCGAATCCTGTGCCAGGACCGAAATAAATAATCCTTCTGCCGCTATCTTCTAATATCTGACTCCATTGAGTTGCAAACTCCTTAGAAAGTATGAAAAGAAATG
>JAXHTB010000250.1:0-5910 GCA_034190185.1 Spirochaetota bacterium
CAGCATTGCATTTGCTCTTACAGGTTCAAACATAATGATATTTCAACCAATATTAAAGAAAAGTAGTCTCTATCGATATGTTCGTTATGCAGAAAGGAAATACCCCCTTATAATAAAAAAACCGATCAGCGAAAAGGAGGAATACACCTATACACTGCCATCAAAATTTAACTCATCTGTCATTGAAAGGAGTTATGATGAAAAGAACATATTTGGTTTTGCTAAAATTGGGATAAAAAAAACAAAAGGGAGTAATATCCTCAAAGTTATAAAGGAAATAGAAATTAATAAAACAAAAATAATTCAATCCAAGTATAGGAAATTTATAGATTTCTGTCTCAGGCTAAAAGAGATCGAATTTCAAAATGTTGTTATAAAGGAATAGAGCTATTTTTTTACCTGACCCTGCATCTTTGCCTGCTTCTTTCTTTTCATTTTTCTCTTAGCTCTTTTCCGCTTCTCCCGTGCATTATATTGTTTGCTCATATCTTAAATAACCTCCTTAATAATATTATTTATCATTTACTTTTTGGTCATCCCGTTGCGGAGAGCGCAAAGATGTAATAATAAATCATTCAATAAATATTTATGCATCCTTGGAAAACCGCATCGACATCAGATTATTAAAACTTAATTATTTAAATCTAAGATGAAAATTCTAAAAAGGTTTGTCAATAATAATTAACTTTTCGCAATTATTTTTCCTCAATTACCATATCAATTAAGGTCTTTAACTTATCATAATGACTGCCCTTCCAATAAATCTTATCACAGGAAGCGCAAATTGAATATTCATGACACCAACAAAGCACTCCTTCAGGGATTCTGTTCAGTATACTTATGAATTCATCTTCTTCGGAAGATATCTCTTGTATGGTCCCGTTACACTCGATACACCGTGAAAAGGGCCTGCAAAGTGACTTAAGATCAAGACGCTCAATTACCTCAACTATCTGTTTATACGGATCTGTATTTCGTATGATCATGCCTCTTGACACATTCCTGCGCATCAAAAGCTGTCTGTCTCTTGTAAGGAGAACACGTCCGGTCCTCTTTGACACCTCTGCAAGCTCGCGATCGTCTCTTATATCTTTATAATCAACATCAAATCCAAGAAGTCTTAACCTCCTTGCAAGCTTTCTTAAATGCACATCTAGTACAAATCGAAGGTCTCTAAGCGGGAAAGGGCGCAAGCGTGTAACGCCTTCAATTGAAAGTCTTTCAAATACAGGATATACACTTATCCTGTCTCCATCATTTACTATATAGGAAAAATCAACTGACTCGCCATTCACCAGAATAAGATCAACTTCTACATGAGGCGCACCAAAGGATTCAATTAAATCTTTTACTGAACGCCTTCCGGAAAAGGAGAATTCATAATTGGTCTTTCTCATCTCTTTGGGAATCAAATCATTCAGCTCTTCATAGAATCTTATAATAACATTGTACATCTATCTCAATCATCCTTCTGAAATAAACAGAAACAAAAACATTATTCATGATTTAATCTCGATAATTGAATATGTGCCAAGAGCCTTGGCAACTAAATCCTTATCATTAAATATTTCCGACTCAAGGGTCGCAATCCTTTTCCCTTTTTGAATAACCTTGGTTTTACATGTTACCTTTCCATGCCTTACTGCCTTAAAAAAATTAATTTTTATTTCAATTGTAGCGCATATTTCAGTATCTTCTATCAATGTATAAAGCGCGCCCCCCATGCCGGTGTCTGCCATGCCATACATTATGGCTCCATGCAATACTTGATGAGGATTGAACATCTTTTCATCCACAGAAATGGAACATTGGGAAAATCCTTTCGATAATTTATCAAATTTTAATCCAATTAGTTCTCCAAAGGGATGAAAATCCTTTGATTCTTGGGGGAATTCTTTAACCATAAAACTACCTTTTTTTCAGTATTATACAAATCAAAAGTACAACATAGCAAGTCATATTTTTTGCTTTTCACATACTGATTAGAAGATAAAATCAAATAGGTTAAGTTAAATAGAAGGGAAAATTCTTAGCAAGCGTCAAACTAACCGCATCTTGTCATGAGGTGAATAATATGATATAAGTATGTAGTTGGCATTTCATAACTGGCATTCCAGATGTCTTTAAGCGTGAGCCCATTTATTCATGTACTTCTGGATACCCGAAAAAAGCATTAGGGTATAACACCTATTTAATATTATTGAATCTGCTTCCTACTTAATTAATAAAGCTGTTACAAATAATCGTCTAATTTTACTGCGACGTAAAAAAGATTCTGAAGCGATATTAATCATCACACTCGTATGCACCCATTGACCAGCCTGCTGCATTGTCATTTGTTGGGCTACCATCAGGACCGTCAATCAAGTTGGTTTTTGTTTCATCGTCTTTATCTGTAGTGAATCCCCAGACTTCAGCAACACCATCAAGACCGCCCTGTCTAACATTTACTGGAGAGCTTGCCTGAAGATGCCAGTCACCTCCACCTTGGTTAACAAAACCTGGATCATCAGGAACATTCCCAGTTGATGGTCTATCAGTAGATTGCGTTGTATTGATCCAATTGTTTACATCACCAATATTAGTAAAGTCAGTAGTAGCCCCACCTTGACGATCATGATATAAAGTTGTACAATCGAAGATATCGTTATTCTGCAAGGATGATGGATTGCTATCTTGACTGCCATCACTTTGTTCAAATATCCCATAATCATTTGAAGCAGCAGTAGTAAATATGATATTATTATCAATTATTGGCAAGGAACCAGCATTAATATGAATGCCATATGAATTTGTTGTCCCGCTCCCGCCGTCTATTGTATTATTACGAATTATAGGGGAGGAGGTATAGGTTCGTACACCAGTACTTATATTATCGCTTCCTCCATCTCCACCATCTATAGTATTATTTATTATCATAAGGGATGAACAATCACCGGTACACTGAATCCCGCTCCATTCTCCTCCATCTACATGATTCCTTGCAATCAAGCCAGAAGAGTTGTCATTGTAAATTCCATGATCACCTCCGCCTACCGTATTATTTGTGATAGATAACCCCGATATTGTAACATGATTATTTATGCCTACTGACCAACTTGCGCCAGTTCCTCCATCTATCTGGTTGTTTGAAATGATTGATGAGGATTGATAGTTATAAATGCCATAACTATAATTTCCGTTTCCACCATTGATTACTGGATTGCTGTTGATCGTTGGAGATGAATTCTCACTCTTAATGCCATAGGAATTATCAGTGCCGCTGCCTCCATTTATCTGGTTGTTCTCAATCAGAGGTGAGGCGCTGTTCTGCACGCCAATTCCATGAGAGTATTGGCCGCTGCCGCCATTGATAATATTATTTGTAACTGTCGGGTAGGCTCCATTTATACTTATAGCATATGAGTATTGAGAAGCTACTGCATTTATGCCCCCATTTATGGAAAAGCCATCTATAACAGTAGCATTAGTAACATTCACAGCATATATTGAATAATGCCATGATCCAGTATCGCTTATTTCCTGTATGGTCGTTGTATATGTGGAGGGATCTCTATCTCCCCAGTTTGAAGAGCTATAACCTCCATACAGCGATATGCCATCAACCGACAATCTAACATGGGTCTGATCGGGAACACTTACATCATAGGTGCCTTGTGCAACATAAACGTCTGCTGTGCTGAATAAGGTCTCAGCAAGCTCAACTGCCAAATGAATTGACTTTTTCGGTGAAATTGGTGTGCCAGGATTATCATCAGTACCGTCAGTTTTTACATATACTATTCCATCTAACACTCCAAAGGTTAATACTATTGGCCCGCCATCAATAGAATTGCCAGCCAGATCACTGCATGTTATTGTCAATGTTCTTCCGTCTCCATCTGTCCATGACGCGCTTGGGCTTATTGTAAGTGTATCATCATCGCTGATACTGATCGACCAGGCTCCTCCATCGCTCTCTGACGCCATATTTCCGCCAAGAGAAAGTGTAGTTGTGTCCATTGATTTTGTAAATATTATCTCAATCGCTGTGCTTACACCGATGGCTGAGCCATCAGCTGGAGGCTGTACAGTGCCTGATGGTTTGTCAGAATCTATAGAATAACTTAATTCCAATGTACCTAGAGAGTCTCCTTCGCTGTCATTACAATCTATTATAATGCTTCTGGAAGTCCCAGCTCCCCATTGAATAGAAGGAGTGATTGTTAGAGTGTCATTAGTGACTATTGTTTGTGACCAAACTCCACCATCGCTCTCTGATGCCATATCTCCAGTTAACTCGAGTGAACTTGTGTTCATAGACTCGCTGAATTGAATTATTATTTCGATTTCTGCGCCAATAACTGATCCTGTAGGAGGATTCACACTTATAATTTCTGGAACAGTAACAACGTTGTAGGTTAGTGTAATCTGCTCTAGTAGATTTCCAGCAACGTCATTACAGTCAATTGTCAATGTTCTGTTATCCCCTGCTGCCCACGCACTTGTTGGATTTATGGTAAGAGTGTCATTTTCATAAACTGTTTGAGTCCATTCCCTTGTGCCGCACTCATCTTTCATATCCCCGCTTAACTCCAGTGAAAATGGAGACATAGATTCATTGAATTGAATAACAATTACAGCGTCTACATCTATAGTTGAACCATCAGTAGGATTTACATTTTCAACAAGTGGGGAAGTAGTGTCTTCTTCGTCACCTGTTGTAAAGCTCCATACATAGTCCGTTTCCAAACGATTGCCAGCCAAATCGGTAACATCAGTAGTAATTGTGACAGAATAAGCTGTGTTATAGGCAAGATTACTTGAAGGGGTAAAAGTGGCAATTTTTGTGCCCCCGTCATAGGTTACTGTGCCTGTGACTCCATTACTTATTGTAAAGCTAGTATCATTGATTGTACTATTATCGATGTCCTCATTAAAGTTGGCTGTAATGTTAGTGTTAATTGGCACAGCAGTGGCTCCATCAGTAGGATATGTGGATGAGACTGTAGGCGCTATTGTATCTTTATAATTATCACCCTTTTCATCCTCTGGATTGTTCCTCTCCACTTCAAAGCATGAAGAAAAGGAACATACTAAAAAAATAGTACACAATAAAGTAGTAAAATTGTTTAACCTATATCTCATAATAATCCTCCGACATAGTCGTTAATTACACGATAAACCTACCTCGTTGCTAAAATATCTATGGCTACGAGAGCTTTCATTCAACAGGATGAAGAATATAATGTTTAAAGCAAAAGATGAATCCTAAGACAACTAGGCGGGTCACCTATAGTATTACTATCAGTTAAGTTTTGTTATTAGCTTAAGGCTCTTATCCAACATTTTCAAAAATCGTATAACTATAGCATTAGTAAAAATATAATAATTATTTGAATGCGAGTCAATAAAAAGCATCAAATTAAGTAATATATTATAGCAAAAAAAATATGCAATTTCTTCTTTTCAATGTAAAATTCTATAGTTTAATTTCATATAATTTTACCATGATCTCTATTGTATCAATTAAAATCTCACTCCAATTCCTAGATGCATATTCTTTTCACTATTATCAGATATGAATGAATGAGGGCGATTGATATCCAGAGTTATAAAACTATTGCTGATGTCTGTTATTCCTATCCGGTTTCCAAAATCAGGTTGTGAAAAGAATATGAGGTCAACCCAATTGGCAACATAGACTGCAGCAAACAGCCCCACTGCACACCAGGCTATTTGTGATGATTGTTTATAATCATCATATTTTTTATCAATCTCTGACTGAGGGGGACCCTGATCTTCATAATCGCTCTTTTTCGTGTTATAGTTCATAAAAGCTAAAACAGTAAACGCTCCAGTAAGAACAAATAATCCTCCATATATAACACCTTTTGTTGAATGTCCGGCATAGGATTGCCCCCATCCTGG
>JAXHTB010000251.1:0-5878 GCA_034190185.1 Spirochaetota bacterium
AATTAAACAACATAATATTTTTGGTAAGAAAGAAATCTAAATATAAGGACTTACAGAATGGAAAAAAAAATATATAATATTTATTTTCAAATCATTGTTTTAGTTTTTATAATTATTTTTTTATTTATTATCGATAAAGCGGTAAGTTATGCTGAAGAGGTTCGAGGAGTTACAACGGACACAATAAAGATTGCAGCTATAGGGGATCAGACAGGTCCAGTCGCATCTATTGGCATACCGATAGTTGAAGCTACCAGGATTTTTTTTAGAAATATAAACGATCAGGGAGGGATAAACGGCAGAAAGGTAAAGTATCTTGTAGAAGATGATCATTATACAATTCCTGGTGCTATTTCTGCATTCAAAAAGTTGATATTCAAGGATAAGGTACTTTCAATTTTATATTGTGGAGGCACGGGTCAGGTGCTTGCCCTTATGAGACAGATTGAAAAGCATAAGGTTCCTATAATACCAGTCAGTTTGGCAGAAATAATGACAACACCTCTAAGACCCTATATCTTTACTCCTTCATCAAGTTATGATGACGGATTAAAGGTTTTAGTAGATTATATCATGAAAGATTTAAAAGCAAAGTCACCAAAGATTGCAGTAGTATATCCAGATAATGAATTTGGTAAGGTTGGATATAGAGCTACTGAGAAATATCTTAAGAATTATAATTTAAAGGTATCGAGTTCAGCAATACTTGCATTTGGGGCAATAGATGCTAGTTCACAGGTGTTGAGTTTAAAAAGAACAAAACCCAACTATATACTTGTTCACAACGGATCAGGGGCAATCGTTGCTTTTTTAAAAAGTGCTAAGAGATTCGGTTTTAAGAGTCAATTTTTTGGCACCTTCTATGTAAGCTGTGAGGATACTATGCAGATAGCTGGCAGTGCATCAGAAGGTCTAATCGCAGTCACACCCTATGGTTTTTGGTCAGATGATCTTCCTGGAATTATTCAGATGAGGAAGATTACAAAAAAATATCAGCCTAATACAAAGCCTAAACTCAGAAATTATGTTCAGGGATGGGTTACTTCCATGATATGCGCAGAAGGATTAAGAAGGGCAGGAAAAAATTTAACACCGGATACTCTTGTTAAAGCTTATGAGAGTTTTAGAAATTTTAAAACTGGTGAGATATCTGGTCCTATTAGTTATAGTATTAAAAATCATAAAGGAGGCAGGACAAATAAGCTAGTAAAAACTGATGTTAAAAATCAAAGATTTATTTCTATTACTGGATTTAGAGAGCCGGTGTATAAATGATATAAGTTTAATTATGATTTTCTATTGATCTTTAATTGGATTAAGAATTTGTTGCACTTTTTGTTTTGTATTAGAAAAACTCGATTTATACTTCTTAATTATAATTATAGTATATTCATCGGATGTAAAATCTGCAGACAGAGAATAGTTGCAGTTGTGCAAAATAAATGATCTTTATTCTATAAAGTATCTGAGAAGAGATCATCCTTAAAAGGTAATTTTTGTTTTTATAAGAAATTAAAGATAATTAAATTTATTTCATGAATAAACAGCATATTAGATTCATATTTAATATGCAATAAGCAATCATAATAGATCAGGAGAGAATACATGATATGTATAGCAAATATAAATAAATTTAGAATTCTACATTTAATTATAGCTTTATGTCTACTTATTTCTTTTCATGAAATTTCATTATATGCAGGTGAAGTTAGAGGTGTAACAGATAATTTTATAAAAATTGGATTGCTAGGAGATCAGACCGGTGCTGCTGCCTCTGTGGGGATTCCAATTACTGAGGCAACTAGAATATATTTTAGAAATATTTCTGAACAAGGCGGTATAAATGGTAGAAAGATAAAGGTAATCGTTGAAGATGATCACTATACAATTCCAGGTGCAATATCTGGTTTTAAAAAACTTATTTTTAGGAATAATGTTCTTACAATATTATATTGCGGTGGAACAGGACAGGTTATTGCTCTTAGGAGACAAATAAAAAAACATAAAGTGCCTGTAATACCAGTCAGTCTTGCAGAATCAATGACAAACCCATTAAAAAGATATATCTTTACACCGTCTTCCAGTTATGATGATGGAATAAAGATTATTATTGATTATATTATAAACAGTCTTAAGGTTAAAAATCCAAAAATTTCGATAGTATATCCTGATAATGAGTTTGGCAAAACGGGTATAGAAGCTACGAAAAAATATCTAAAAAATTATAAGTTAAAATTGTTTACTAAGGAAATATTAGCACTAAGTGCTATTGATGCAACTTCACAGGTCTTAAGTTTAAAGAGATCGAAACCTGATTATATAATACTTCACAATGCTGCTGCTGCAATAATTGCATTATTAAAAGGCGCGAAAAAATACAATCTCAAGACACAAATATTTGGTTCATTTTATGTTAGTAATGAAGATACTATCCAAATTGCAGGAAATGCATCAGAGGGAGTTATTGCTGCCAGTCCATATTATTTTTGGGCTGATGATGTACCTGGCATTGTTGAAATGAGAAAGATTACAAAGAACTATCAACCTGACACAAAACCGAAGATACGAAATTATATTCAGGGTTGGGTAACATCTATAATATGCGCAGAAGGATTAAAAAGAGCAGGTAGAGATCTTTCACCGGATACGCTTGTAAAGGCTTATGAAACCTTTCAAAACTTCAACACAAAAGGTATTTCCGGTCCTATTAGTTATAGTAAATTTAATCATAAGGGCGGTAAGACTAATGCTATATGTAAGGCAGATGTAAAAAATCAAAGATTTATTCCTATTACAAAATTTAAGGAGCCGGTCTATAAGGATTAATAAAATTTACGTAAGCTCAAACGTAATAGTTCGCCGCAGAGGCGTGAAGATCGCAAAGGTGAATAATGTCTATATGTCGCTGATTGGACGGCAAATATAAATTAACAAGCCTTTTATTAAGGCAACAAATAAAGAAAAAATTATTTTCCCTTTGCGTCTTTGCGGTAAATATTTTCTTTTTTTTGATAGAGGCTGAACTATTACGCTCATACTGTTTTCAAGAACTATCAAGTGTATATATTAGCTTCAGATTAACACGGATGAAACACTGATTTAATGAACCGACTGATCCTATTTAATTATTGCTTATGAAATCAGTTTGAACTAGCAAATTCACTAACGCTAAAATAGGGGTTTGAGTATGGAAAAACAGAGTATTGATTTTATTTTTTACCCAAGATCAATAGCTCTAGTCGGCACAGATCCTGATCCAGAAAATTGGGCGGGACAGATGATACCTGACTCTTTACTTGAGTTCAATTATGATGGCAAACTATATTTTGTCAGCCGGAAGTATCGTGAGATATGCGGTTATATTACCTATTTCAGCATTTTGGAAATCCCTGAACCAATAGACCTCGTCATTTGCAGTATTGCTGCTCGTTTCACACCTCAACTGATGAAGGACTGTATTTCCAAAGGTGTTAAAGCAGTCCATTTTTTTACATCAGGTTTCAGCGAGACCTGTGAAGAAGAAGGGTTTAGATTAGAAGAGGAGATAATCCAAATCTCTCGAGATAACAATATACGAATCATAGGCCCTAATTCTCCGGGCATCTACTGCCCTGAGTCAAAGCTTACCTTTAGTCCAATTTTACCGAAAGAGACTGGACCTGTTGCATGCATTTCGCAGAGTGGAGGTCATTGCATTCGGTTTCTGCGATTAGGCGCAACCCGCGGCTTTTGTTACAGTAAGGTTGTAGCCTATGGAAATGGATGCGACCTCAGCGCAACTGATTATCTGGAATACCTTGCAGATGATTCTGACACAAAGGTAATAGCTCTCTATATTGAGGGTGTTAGGGATGGAAGAAAATTCTTTGATGTGCTGAAAAGAACGGCAAAGATTAAGCCTGTGATTTTGCACAAAGGCGGACACACCGAAGCAGGAACAAGGGCTGCAGCCTCTCATACAGGATCGTTAACCGGTGAGGAAAAGATATGGGATGCCCTTTGTCGACAGTGTGGAGCTATCCGCGTCCATACAATTGACGAGGTCGTTGATCTAGTCTCGGCATATGTTTTTATGACACCTCCAAAGGGACATAATGTTGCTGTTGTAGGATATGGAGGAGGTGTGAGTGTGCAGGCTGCTGATGACTGTGAAAGCGCTGGTCTTTCAGTGCCTATATTTCCTTTGGAAATAAGAGAAAAGCTTCGGAGTTTCACTCCAGACGCTAATAATAGTGTTCGCAATCCTGTGGATTCTCAATGGCTTGTATGGGATCCAGAAAAATTTGTTGATACAGTGAAGATCGTTTCTGAATGGGAAGGAATTGATTTTTTGATAATGCCTTTAGCGATTGATATGTTTCCTGTTGAAAAGGAGGATATATTATTAGATCAGATGATAATATCTGTAACTGCTGCAAAAGATATCTGCCCAAAACCTGTTGCTGTTGTTTTGCATGAGGGTGTTACACCGAGTATTCTTGGAAAAACATTATTACTTCAGAAAAAACTGGCTTCTTTAGGGCTTCCTGTATATCCATCCCTAGGCAGGGCAGCGCAAGCTATGAGCAGATTTATTCGATATCACAATTATAACAAATAATTATCTGCCTTTTCATCATATTAATATAGTTTACTTGATAAGCATAATTGAAGAAAGCGAGTAAAAAAATTATTTTCACCCTATAGATCTAACTCGTGCTTCCAAAATCCCTTCTTTTCCTGTCGCGCTTGTGCTGAATACGGTAGATGAAATAAACCATTTGTGCTATTCTTAAACTTGAAGTATTCTAGTAGAAGCTTGTCCTTTGGAGCGCCTAGGGGACACCAGACACTCTTTTCATCTGGATTGCATAACCATAGCATATATTTGACATCATACAGCTTTTTATACCAATAATAGTTATTATCACTTACAAAGTCATTCATATGTCTTTCGCTAACAGGAGGGAGTGCAATAAGATATTCAATATTTTCTCCTAATTCTTCCTTTAAAGTTTTGACTTCTTCCAAATTTTCAACTAATTCATCTAAATCATGACGTACGACACCAGTGATTTTAAAGTTTGATCCAGATTCACTTCTGGTTGCAAAGAAGTCCGGCTTCACTGTTAAATGCTCTAGACTGTTAGGATCTGTAAGTTCATAACCTACGAACAGAAAAAAGCGTATTATTTCAGCCTTTACCTCTTCTTTGCTGAACTCATAAGCCAATGGTGGACATGTTTTAAGCTGATTGATGAATTTTTTACTTGAGAACTTTTCATTCGCCATATTTGTCTCCTTAATTTATTCTAACATATTTTTTTATAGTGTGCAAATCTTTAAATAAATATATCGTAAAGCTAATTATCTCTATTAAAAGACACTGAGCCTAAAAGTAAACAAAATTTGTAAAGTCTTGGCTGTTGCTCCATCAAAGAATATAATTAATACTATTTCTTATAGTATTTACTATATCTTTTAATCTAAAAAAAATTATTCATACTAATTGCATATTTTTGGACATTCTTCAAGGACTTTATCCCCATTACTGACAGCATTAGCGAATGCCATACATGAAGGAAGACCGCATTCCTTGCAATTTGTTTTAGGTAATTTTTTCAAAATATCAAGTACTGAAATATGTTCATAATATTCAAAACTGGGTGTTATTGAATCTTTTCTTGAGTCAATATCATTTAAAAATGCTATAAAACGATCAATAAAGTTAACAGCTTCATTTCTGTCAGCAAATGGAGCAACAATAGCATTTTGAGGGTATAGAGCGCAAGCTATTCCATCAAAGGTAAATTTAATAAAATCAGGATTTTTGTAGAATAGTGAATCTTTAAATTCTGCCTTTATATATGGAAAAAGATGAGAGACATCTGCATCCATA
>JAXHTB010000252.1:0-5866 GCA_034190185.1 Spirochaetota bacterium
TTTACAAAGATTCATATGTTTAGGATTAGTAGATTTTTATTAAAAATTTTGAAGTAGTGTCAATAATTCAATACTATATATATAGTGATTGTTATTTTTTAATATAAATGAATTAAATGAAGGAAGAAAAAAAAACTAAAGAACAACTTCTTAATGAATTGAAAAGTCTTAGTCTTCGAATTATTGAATTGGAGAAGAAGCAAGATTTATTTAAGGAATCAGAAGAATCACTTATTGAAAGTGGTAAAATATTTCGACTTATTAGTGAGAATACTAGTGATTTTATATCTCTTTTAGGATTAAGCGGAATTTTTACATATGTAAACCCCTCTTTTCAAAAACTTGGGTATGAAAAAAATGATTTAATAGGCAGATTGGGTTTTGATTTTATTCATCCTGAAGATATAGCGCATTTACATAAATTATTAATGATCAAATCGTCGGCGATAAATAATGATAATTTACAGCTATTTTTTGATAGATTTGAGAGAACACATCTTAAATATAGATTTGCTGCTAAATCAGGTGATTGGGTGGATTTCGAAAGTACAGTAGATCTAATTATTGATGATAAAGGCAAACCATCTTCAGTTCTTGTCATTTCTCGTGATGTAACAAAGCATAAAAGAGAGGAAGAAGAACTAAAGGAATTATTAAATACTTTTGATACTTACGTAGTAAAGCTGGACCAAAATGGAGTAGTTTGTATGGTTAATGATTCCGCATTAATTGCTAGCGGAATTTCTGAGGATGAATTTTGTGGCAAATATTTTCCTGAGATTGGCATTTTATCTCATTCTGAAGAAGAGAAAGAGAAGGTCATTAATAGTATATACAAAGCAGTTGAAGGGATAACATCTCGTATTGAGTGTACCTTTTCAACAGAAGCGGGAGATATTGTTCCTGTGGTACGTAGCTCAACTCCAATAATTGATAAAGATGGGAATTTGAAATATATTACTCTTGAAGGTAAGATAATAATTGAGCAGAAGCGATTATATAAAGAATTAGAAGAATCTAAAGAGCTTCTTGAGAAACGTATAAAAGAACGAACTGAGAGATTGATTGATGCTAATAAGGATTTAAAAAGAGAGATTGAAAATAGAAAAATAATTGAGGATGCTCTCATAAGAAGCGAGGCAAGATTTAAGGAAATGATAGAGTCATTACCTGAGAGTATCTTCGAGCTTAATTTGAAAGGAGAAATTATTTATCTTAATCGAGTTGCGCTTGAAACATTTGGTTATTCACAAAAGGAACTTAGAATTGGAGTAAAGGCTTTACAAATAGTAATTCCTGAGGATAGGGGAAAGGTATTAGAAAACATTTCCAGAGTTATAAAAGGTGAAGAACTGGAACTATTTGAAATTACTATTCAAAGAAAGGATGGTGATAGGATTCCTGTTATTTTGCATATCAATGCAATTCATGATGAGAAGGGTGAATTGATCGGATCAAGGGGGATTCTGATCAACATCACTGAGAAAAAGAAGGCCGAAGAACAATTAATGCATAATGCTTACCATGATAAGTTAACTGGATTACCGAACCGCGCTCTTTTTATAGATCGGCTTAGACATTCAATTGAACTGGCTAAACGGAATAGTGACTATAAGTTTGCAGTTTTATTCTTAGATCTTGATAATTTTAAAGTAATAAATGATAGTTTGGGGCATTTGATTGGTGATTCATTACTTGTCATGATAGCTGAGAGACTTGTAGAATGCCTTCGACCTTCAGATTTGATTGCAAGATTAGGTGGTGATGAATTCACAATACTTCTTGATAATATAAATGACAGTACTGATGCATTGCATATTGTAGAGAGAGTTCAAGATATGTTCTCACGTTCTTTTCTAATTAAAGGTCATGAGATTTACTCCACTGCAAGTATTGGCATAACATTAAGCAATTCGGATTATCAATTTCCTGATGATATACTTAGAGATGCTGATATTGCAATGTACCGCGCCAAGGAGCTTGGAAGAGGATATTACGAGTTATTTGATAAGAAGATGCATATGCAGGTAATGAAGCGATTAAAATTAGAGACAGACCTCAGGATTGCTTTTGATCGAAATGAGTTTTTTGTTTACTATCAACCAATTGTATCCTTTGAGACCGGGAAAATAACTGGCTTTGAAGCTCTATTGCGCTGGATGCATCCGAAATATGGGCTACTTTTCCCAGATAGATTTATTTTTGTTTTAGAGGAAACAGGACTTATCCTGCCAATAGGTAAATGGGTCCTTCGTGAAGCTTGTAGCCAATTGGTTCAATGGCAAAAAGAAATGGAAGATATTAAAGATCTGCATATGAATGTAAATCTTTCTGCAAAGCAGTTTCAAGAGCCCAATTTGATAGTAAATATTAAAAATACAATTATAGAAACAGGGATAGACCCGGATTGTTTAATCCTGGAAATAACTGAGAATATTATCATGGAAACCGGAGAATCAACAATAGAAACCCTTATGAAATTACGGGATATGAATATTAAGTTAGCAGTTGATGACTTTGGCACAGGTTACTCTTCACTTAGTTATTTACATCGTTTCCCATTAAGTATTTTGAAGATAGATTATACTTTTATTAGACAGATGAATGAAAATAGTGAAAACATTGAGATAGTAAAAACAATAGTGAATCTTGCTCATAATCTAGGTATGGATGTTGTTTCAGAGGGAGTGGAAACTGAAGATCAACTTGAGATATTAAAATCTTTGAAATGTGAAAATGGACAAGGATTTCTTTTCTCGGAACCTGTTGATAGTATAAAGGCAAAGTTATTGATTGAGGAAAATATGATGTTGTTGAAGATGTGAATAGTGATTACAAATGTAAAAATAATCTGTCTTTGGATTATCTTGATGCTTATTTTTTTAAATTTCAATAAAATTAAATTGTGCTATCTGAAATAAATTTTTTTATAAATGAGTGAAAAGTCAGTCAAATTGAATAAATTATAATATTTATTTCTGCTAGAATGAAATATTAGTTTTCAATCTTTATACAATTATTTTAACTTGATAGTAATGAGGATTATTTCTTTATAAAGAATGAGAGCGAATTATTAGCATATTTTTTTGTTTCTAAAATTCTGAAGGAGCCTGGTTTTTGTTTAAAACTGTTGTTTGAGAAATGCTGTATAATAACAACAGCATTTCTATTCAGTATTGAGCACTTATCAATTTCATTTAAAATATCGTAATATAATTTTACATCACCCTTTATTTTTTCATATGGGGGATCTATAAATATAAAATCAAAATAAAGGCCCTTTGATATAAGGAATTTAAGACATTTGAAGGCGTGAAAACGCAGGACTAGGGTCCTGTCTTCAAGTTTCCATTCTTTTATGATAGATTTTATAAAGTTATACCTTTTCTTATCTATTTCATTAAAGACAACATTACTGGCTCCTCTGCTTAATGCTTCAATGCCTATTTGTCCGGAACATGCATATAGGTCAAGAAAAGATTTCTTATAAAGATTTTCTCCAAGAACTGAGAATAATGCTTCTTTAACCTTTTGAGGGGTTACGTCTGCATTATTAAATTTCTTATTTGTAAAGTATATCTCTTTTCTTTTAAACGATCCTGCGTTTACTTTCATAGATATTAATGTACAATAAACAACTTATATATTCGAGAGGTATTATTATCTGTAAGGATTAATAATTTAATCGTATAGGAATTTGCATTATTATGTAATAAAAGGCGATAAGTGGGATAATAGAGAAAGGAAGATGGAAATATTTAATAAATCTCCTTATCACCTTTGTTTCAGTTCTTTAAAACCCGCCCGAAGGGCGCTATATTTATGAGAATAAATAAAAAGATTATAAATTTTAAAAAAAAGTTGCAATTTTTATTGTTTTTTAAGGAATTAACACTATATAATCAAGACAATATGTTCTTTAAATTGATTTATATTGTTAATGCTTATATTCAAATAATATTTTTTTGTCTATAATATTTTATATTAAAGGAGAAACTCATGGCTAAGTGTGAGATATGTGGCAAATCTGTACAATTTGGGAATAATGTCAGCCATTCTCATAGAAAAACTAAGAGAATTTGGCGGGCTAATATCAAAAAGGTTAGGGTGTTAGAAAAGGGAAATGCAGTTAAGAAAAATGTTTGTACAAGATGTATCAGGTCTGGGAAAATAGTTAAAGCTGTATAATTATATTTTCCGTTTAAAAGTTGATTTAGATTTTATATAATTATTATTCCGTGTTTCGGGTTTTTATCGGGTTTTTAGCAGTTATCTCGTGACTCGGGATTTTTTGTTTTTACGAATAATTTAAATATCTAAAAATGAACTTTTAAAATAAAATAGAGAACCTCCATCTGTTATTATAATAAAAATGATTACAAAGAGATGTAATGTTATTATAGAGTATAGAAGATATTTTTATGTAATAATCTATACTGCCGCCATTTACATTACTCTTCCTTTAGCAAGAGATATATCTACCTTTTTCAGTGAATATAATCTTTTAAAGTACTTGATATATTGTATTGTACTATCCTTTGTTGCTTTGTGTTGTTTTAGTATATTTAGATATATCGGTGTAAAAATTATAAATGTAATTATTATACTTTCTTTTTTTTTAATTTATTTATCGATAGTTAATAGTTACGATGTTATTGTTGAGAAGATTCATTTTGTTGAATATGGATTGTTAGCATATCTTGTATTTAATGCTTTAAAGAAGAATATACACATAAATCTTTTATATCCCCTTTCGTTTATTTTGGTCACTTTTATTGGATGGGGTGATGAGATAATTCAGTATTATTTGCCCAATAGGATTTATGATTTAAGAGATGTACTACTGAACTCCTTGTCTGGATTTTTGATATTATTACTAATTTTCATTGTTGAAAAGCTTAAATCTATTAGTTAGAAATCCTAATTAACTAAATAGACTTGATTCTATTTATTTCTCATTCACTTATTGAATGGGGTATTTTTATAAGATTTTTTAAAATCAGCTAAAAAAATTATATTCAGAAAGTTAAACAGTCAGATCTGTTTTGAATAGACAATAACTATAATAATAGTTCCTCTAAAGCAAATTCACAATTAACTTGACAATCCAAGCTGTCCTGATAGGTTAAACTACTTCATTGTAAAATCAATAAATTCATAATTAAGAAATAATTGTTATAAAAATAGGGAGATTTTAAATAAAAAAGTAGGTTATGAAGAAACATATTTGTCTAATTTTAATTCTTTTATTGGTTTCTTGCGGAAGATGGAAGGTTACGAAATATAAATCGAATAGATTATGCACTTTCAGTGAAGGGAGAGATATTGGAAGTATTGCTTTTGATTTTGATGATAAAGATTTATTAGACATCACATTTCATCTTCATTATAATAGGGGAATATTATATGCAGTCGATAACATTCTAAAGAGGATCCAGATAATGGATATAGACTGCACCCCTCAACTTGTAATTGGAAGTAAAAAAACACAACCATCTAAAACATATGGTGTTAGATATTCATTTTTTAATTTCAGTATAATAGGAGAAATTGCTGTAGATAATGAAAGGAATATCTATATACAGAATAGATTTGTTTCGTCGCGCAAATACAGAAGATATAGGAAAAAAAGTAATTTAGGTTTCTCTTCATCTTATATCCTAGTATTCAATGAGAAAGGAAGCCTTCTTTATACTCTTGGTCAAAAGGGTTTTCCTGATATTCCTTTTTATTTTATCAAGAGTATGGAAGTTGATGAAAGTAACAGGTTATTTGTAATTACTAAATCTTTTAATACATTTAGTGTGTATAGATTTATCAAGAAAAAAAGAGATTTGTATTTAAATATTGGAGAGTCGGATTTTGT
>JAXHTB010000253.1:0-5795 GCA_034190185.1 Spirochaetota bacterium
CAATATTCCATTCCTTACAGCAGACCAGAGCGGGCCAAAACATCTGGTCCTTACAATGACCAGAGCAAAATTTGAACAGCTGATCAAAGATCTCGTTGAATCAACCAGAGAACCATGCTTAAATGCTCTTCAGGATGCAGGTCTGACACCATCTGATATTAACCAGGTTATACTGGTTGGGGGATCAACAAGAATACCGCTTGTCCAAGAGCTTGTTAAAAATATATTCGGTAATGAACCAAACAAGGGTGTTAATCCTGATGAAGTTGTTGCTCTTGGCGCTGCAATACAAGGGGGAGTATTAGCTGGCGATGTTAATGATATCCTACTCCTTGATGTAACACCTCTCTCTTTAGGAATTGAGACTCTTGGCGGGGTTATGACAAAACTGATTGAAAGAAACACAACAATACCTACTAAAAAGAGCCAGATATTCTCTACTGCAGAAGATAATCAACCTGCAGTATCAGTCCATGTGCTGCAAGGGGAAAGGGAGATGGCGTCGTACAATAGGACCCTTGGACGCTTTGAGCTTGTAGGCATAACACCTGCACCCAGAGGCGTTCCACAAATAGAAGTAGCATTCGACATCGATGCAAATGGCATTGTTCATGTTTCTGCAAAAGATTTGGGCACAGGAAAAGAACAAAAAATCAAGATCGAATCTTCAAGCGGACTTTCTGAAGAAGAAATCAAGAAAATGATCAAGGATGCTGAGTCAAATACAGAATCTGATAGAAAGGCAAAAGAGCTTATAGAAACAAGAAATGAAGCTGATAGCTTTATATATTCCGTAGAAAAGATGCTTAATGAAAATCAGGAAAAGATTGATGCAGCTGAGAGAAGCAGAATAGAATCTGAAATTGAGAATCTGAAAAAAGCTATGGCTAATGATGATATCGATCAGATAAGGAATGCAAGATCAACACTTGAGCAGATCTCCAGTCAGTTTGCGCAAAAATTGTATCAGCAATCTGGTGAACAATGCGCTACTGGTCAATGCAATGCAGGTAATGCCGAGAATGCGTGGTCAGAACATGAGACTAGAGGACCTTCAGACTACAGCGGACAAGAAAATAACGAAAATGTCTATGATGCTGATTTTGAAGTAATTGACGAAGAAAAAAAAGCAAGTTAATAACATTCACAAGATAGACAGCCATAAGATGATGGCTGTCTATCTTTTATTATATCAATGAGATCATGCTGATACTAATTTTATGCATTCTTTGATATAACTGATTTTCCAATCTTTGTGCCAAGTTCATGACATGCTGATATTCCAGTTTGATCCGGCACAAATTGGATGTTAAGGCCGGGATCGATCAGATCAAATTTCATCTGCTCTAATTCATGGTTTATAAGTTTAACCGACTCTCCGCTCCATCCGTAGGAACCAAAGGCAGCTCCGATTTTATTCTTTGGCTTCAATCCCTTCATATAAGTTAAAAAATCGCTTACTGTTGGGAATAATCCGTTATTTAAGGTTGGTGAACCAACCAGAATAGCGCTAGCGCTCAGTACTTCGGTCATGATTTCACTTCGATGGGAACTGCGCAGATGCATCGGTTTTGCAACTAACCCTTCCTGACTAATTGCGGATGCAATAGCCATTGCCATTTTCTCTGTACTGTGCCACATTGTATCATATATTAACAAAGCAAAAGGATCAGGTTTTTGCTGGCTCCATGCGACATAAGCATTTATTATCTTTTCAGGATCCTTTCGCCATAAAATTCCATGATCAGGACATATCATATTAAATTCCAGTCCCAATTTTTGCACCTTTTCAACTAGTTTTAGAATTAAAGGAGAATATAGAAGAAGAATATTAGCAAAGTATTTCTTAGCATGAGGCATAATAAAATCGCCAACTTCATCATCAAATCTTTCAATACTGGCATAATGCTGTCCAAATGCATCGCTTGAAAAAAGAATTTTATCCTCCTTATCGTATGTAAACATACTATCAGGCCAGTGAAGCATCCTGGTTTCAAGAAAGTTAAGGGTTCTTTTCCCAATAATTAACTCTCCACCATCCTCAACTGGTATTAAATTTAAATTGTAAAAAAAATGATGTGAAAGATTCACATGACCCTTCTTTGAACAATAAACAGGCTTGTTCTCACCGATTTTCTTCATTACTTCTGGCAGTCCCCCTGAATGATCCATCTCAGTATGATTGCTTATTACATAATCAATTTTTTTCGGGTCAATTACTTGACTTATGTTAGACATTAAATCATCTACAAATTCTTTCTTTACAGTATCAATCAGTGTTATCTTTTCATCCATAATGAGAAAAGCATTATATGTTGTCCCCTCTTTAGTTGAGTATCCATGAAAATCTCTAATGTTCCAATCTATTGCACCAACCCAAAATACATCTTGAGCTATTTCAACTGGTCTCATACATTTCTCCTTATTATCAATATAATTTAATTTATTGCTATTTCTGATTTATTAGATAATTACTTACTGACAGTGCAGCCTTTGCTCCTTCACCAGCTGCTATAATAACCTGCTTATAAGGGATAGAAGTTACATCACCACAGGCAAATATACCAGACATCCCTGTGCGGCAAATATTATCAATAATAATCTCCCCTTCCCTATTAGTCTCCAAAATATCAATAATTAAATCTGAGTTTGGTAAAAGACCTATCTCAATAAATACGCCCTCTACATTTAGATGGCTTACTTCACTGTTCTCAAGAGATTTTATCTCAATGCCCTCTACCAAAGAGTCTCCCACGATCCTGGTCGTGTCATATTTTGTGTAGATATCTACATTAGAGAATCCACTTACCTTTTCCATAAGTATCTGGTCAGCTGTCAGCTCTGTTAGAGAGACCAGATATATCTTATTAGCGACCTTTTCAAGGTCAATCACTGCCTCAAGAGCGGAGTTGCCTCCTCCGATTACAGCTACATCAGCTCCTGCAAATAAAGGAGCATCGCAAGTGGAGCAATATGCAACACCCTTGCCTACCAGATCACTCTCCCCTGGAACATTTAGTGGTTTAGGACGCTTTCCTGTTGCAATTATAAGAGTTTTAGTAAGATATTCCTTATCATCCGAACAAATGACCTTCTTAATTTTTCCGGTTAATTCAAGAGATGTAACGTCCACACCATCAAGCTTTTCAACATCATATTTATCAACATGTGCCTCAAATTTATTTACAAGATGTGCCGTATCAATATTACTGAAACCAAGGTAATTATCTATATCATAAGTTTCTGCTACCTGTCCTCCAATATTTTTACTTATGAGAAGTGTTTTGAGAAGCTTTCTCGCTGTGTATATTGCAGCGCTTAAACCAGCCGGGCCTCCGCCAATAATTATGACATCATAAATCAACTTGGATTCTTCTTTTTTATAGTTCAACATCTCTGAAAGCTTACCACTAATATGCAGACTTACCAGATCGCTATAGCCGCCAATTGGCTTATTATCAATCATAATTTGGGGGAAAGAACTGCTACTGGTTTTTTCTTTCATTTCAGCCCACTTATCTGATCCTGCTTTTACTTCAATCACATCAAAATTGATCCCAATATCCTTTAGGAAAGTCTTTGCCTTAATGCAATATGGGCATATATCTGTTGAATAGATAATTACTTTATTCATAAATCAATCCTTCTGAACAATTATTATAATATATTAAATATTATCATAGAAAATAATTATAAAAGGGGGATTTTACCTATAAACTAAAAATTATTTATGGTTAATGGAAAATTATTTACCTTTAACCATAAATAATACTAAAAATGCGAAATGATACATTAGATAATCATCGTTAAAATGGAAATCTACGCTTCTTCAAATTCATCTTTACCTGCGCCGCAAGTTGGACATACCCAATCATCAGGAAGGTCTTCAAAGCTAGTTCCGGGTTCAATGCCGTTGTCGACATCTCCGATTTCAGGATCATATTCATAACCACAAACTGAACAAACATATTTTTTCATAACAGTGTAGCTCCTTTAATTAAATTTGTATAAATAAAAAATTTAAAGATAAAACTTAACTATAAATTATAATCTATCAATTAACTTTAGAACTCTTTGTTCAATATCATCTCTAACATTACGCATAAAATCAATTGATTCTCCAGCAGGATCAGCTAATCCCCAATCCTCTACTACAGCTCCGGGAAAAACAGGACATGATACTTCACATCCCATAGTAAAAACCATATCAGGATCAGTGCCATGAATTGCATCATCAATTGATTTCGGTTTTCTAAAATACATATCTATACCCTTCTCACTCATTACCTCCTTCATTAAATTGTTTACTTTTTCTGCAGGTCGGTTTCCTGCACTTATTATCTGGAGCTTATCACCTGCATAATATTGTGTAAATGCTTCTGCCATCTGGCTCCTGCACGCATTCTCTCCGCATACAAAAAGAACCTTCTTCCTGTTGAGAACAGGTCTAATAAGCTCATTTGCTTTTTCCATTGTCTCTTTTATGGCACTTGGATGCTTTTCAACATCTCCAGGATCTTCAATCTGTCGATAAGTCAATGAATCAGTAAATTCAGTACCTACTGCATCATAAAAATATTTTGCTGTAAGATTAACTCCCTCAAAAAGATTTTTCCCTTTTGTTGCTCCCAGAGCAATTAACAAACCCTTTCTCCATTTCCTTCCCGGATCTTCAAGATTAAGTTTATATTTCCTGGCCCACATTACCTGTGACCTGTCTATCAAAGCTTTTAACTGAGCAGTCACGCTATAAAAAAATATCGGAGATGCTGAAACAATTAGATCGGCTTTCCATAATAGATAAGTGATTTCATTAGTAAAATCATCAATATTTACACAAACACCACTCTTCTCGCAAGCATGACATCCCTTACATGGTAAAATATTTTTCTCTGATACTTCAACTGTATCTGTAATTGTACCAAGTCTTTTTGATTCTTTCATAAATACAGAGAGAAGACTGCTAGTATTACCATTTTTTCGAGGACTTCCCTGTAATCCGAGTACAAACATTTCTATTTACTCCTTATTTCTTATGACAATCCTTACACTTGATGGGACCACTTTTCACACCAACACTTTTTTTATCTTTATGGCACCTTATGCATTGCCTCATTACTATTTTTAACTTAAGTTTCCCCTCACTTTTCAGCTTTAAGATACTGCCAGAAACTTGTGGGAAAAGGTTATGACATAGATTGCAATTTTTTAAACTATCCTGATGCAAGTAATGCGGGAACTGAACATCTCCAAAATTACCCCCAAAAATAACAAAACTCTTTGTTCCTCTTTCCTGAGAGGTTAAAGGAATTGAAAACAGAACTAATATTATTAAAATAAAAAAAAAATTTAATCTCATAATAAACTCGGCTACCCAATAATTTAATTAAGGTTTTGTTACAGAATAAAATTATACTAATAAAAATATTTTATATCAATTTGATTACGAAATTGAAAATCTAAATAATCGTAAACTGTTAGCAACAACAGTTATACTGCTTATTGACATAGCAAATGCTGCAAGCATAGGATTAAGATTCCTTAATAAATTAGGAATCCCTTCAAATGAATAAAAAACACCTGCAGCCACAGGAATAAGAGCTATATTGTAAAAGAATGCCCAAAAAAGATTCTGTTTAATAGTTCTCATAGTAGCTCGGCTTAGCTTAATAGCCCTAGAAATACCTAATAAACTTTCACCAACCAGAACAATATCAGCAGTCTCAATAGCTACATCTGTACCTGTACCTATTGCCATCCCAACATCTGCCTGAGCAAGTGCTGGAGAATCGTTT
>JAXHTB010000254.1:0-5788 GCA_034190185.1 Spirochaetota bacterium
TGCTGAAGAGAAAGCGAGTCTGAGTCTGTTCCTATGGAAACTACTCATTTTTAATGTCCTGAAGTGCATAGGCACGCTTACTAAGATTGTTGCTGATAAATCTTCAATTGCTGAGGTAATCTCCTTTGGAAATGATAAAATATCATTAATAATCCGAGCAGAGGATATAAATGGAATTACAACAGAAAAGAGTAAACCATAAATATGAAGTGGCGATACAGTTGCAGCAAATAAATCATCATTGGTAATATTGAATTTCTGTGAGAGATATTCCGCTTCTGAAAGAATATTCCTTGGAGTCTTTGACCATACTCTGGGCTTTCCTGTTGTACCACCTGTAAACAGCTTCAGAAATACGGAATCTGGATCGCGAGATAGTGTAACTTTTGAATCTGAAAGTATAATATTTTCAGGTAAAATTGCTTCCATCCCTGATGGTATTTCTGTTGAATTATCAGTGAGTATTTTTGTAAAACGAAGCTCCTCTTTCATGTCACTGATAACACGATCAGATAAGGAATAAGGAAGCGCTATCTCAGGTCCCCCGCCCAGAGACGCGAGTAATGCTGATGCGATAATCGATTTATCTTCAGTACAAACACAGATCACTTCATTACAATCCGCTGATGAGGAGAAAATTTCATTGATACCTGATGCAAGATTAAAAATATCTTTAAAAGTGCGACCGTTAAGGATGAATTTTGAATTATTGTTCATCAGTTTTGAATTGAGTTTATTATAAATATCCATAACTTTTGTATGATCGTATTTTTATTGAATTTTTATGCTATCTGTTTAATCTGTATTGAATTTACTAGCATAAATAGGCTATACTATAAATTACTATAATCAAGCAACATTTTTTTAAATTAAAATATATTTGATAGTAAGCTCAAACTGATTTCAGAGATTAAATAGTTTGTTTTTAACCACTGATTAACTCGGATGAAACACTGATTTTCCTTTTAGAATTATGGTATTATTTTCATACAATTAAGCCGCATGAACAGTCCGGGACGATCTGTATATATCGGTGGCTAATAATTTTAACAATGGAGTTTGTATTCATACCTGATTCACAAAATTTCATCTTCTTTTCCAGCCTTATTATTTTTATATTGACTATAATAAATACTTCTATTAGCGTTGACATTTATTTTAAGGAGTTTTTTTAATGATCAGGTCAACACTACTATTATTAATTTTTAATATTACTTTTTTTTCATGTTCTTCACAACAAAGCAGAGGGGATACTAATAATAAAACTAATTCCTCTAAAAAAGATACAGAGGACGTTAGTAGACTAATTGTAGTTCCTGAACCAAAATATGAAACACTTACATATGAACAATTACTTAATAATTCAGATAACATCAGGAATAGATCCTTTCAAGGCTCTTTTTACCCAATACGTATTTTTTCAAACATAAAAAACTTAAAACATAAGAGAATAAAAAATCAAAAAATACTTATGCTTTCTACAAGCAAATCGAGTCAGAGAGTGATGATGCTCTTTCCTTTAAATAAAATAAGAATAATGAGGGAAATGACACAAGTCTATGAAAAAAGAAGATTTATCTATCAACCGCTTGGTGTTTTCAAATCAAAATACCCACTTTTACAATTTATTTCTTTTTGTGAAAAGGAATAGCAAGAGAAATGTTTAACAAATATATATTTATCCTTATATACTGTATTACTATTTCTTTATTTTCCCTTGCCTGCGTCAGCTTAACTCCTCATATTCAACCTAAAAAAATATCTCAAAATTATATATGGATTAGCGCCTCTGGTGATTCGACATTTGGAAGGCATGTGGAAAAAAAATTATTAGAGATAGAAAAAAATAAAGGATTCGAAGCTGCAATAAATTATCCTTATGAAAAAATAAAACATATTCACCTTGAATCGGACATTACAATTACTAACCTCGAAGGAGCTTTTACTAACTCGGATAATAAATACCCTAAAGAATTTTCCTTTAAGGCCAATCCCAGATTTGCAGCATGTCTGAATAAGGGTAACATCGATATTGTAAATGTTGCAAATAACCATATCTTCGACTATTATGCTAAAGGAGCTTATGAAACACTAAAAGCATTAAATTCTCATAATATACAATATTGTGGTGGTGGATTTAATGATAAAGATGCTTCATTTAAAATTATAACAAAAAAGAAAATTAAAACCGCTTTCTTAGGATATGGTCAGGTATTTAGCTATAAATATTATAAAAAGGCTAGAAGAGATCCCAATTATCCAGTAATAATGAAAGCTTACCATAGTGAAATTATGAAAAAGGAAATTCAACAAGCATTTAAATATGCTGACATTATCGTTGTTTCGATTCATGCTGGCATCGATTATGATCACTATCCAAGTGACACTCAAAAAATTACAGCAAGGCTTGCAATCGATTCCGGCGCTGATGTTGTACTGATGCATCACACACATGTTATTCAGGGGATTGAACAGTATAAAGATGGTATAATATTTTATAGTCTGGGTAATTTTTCTTTTGGGGGAAATCGTTTTCCTGATGACAGAGATTCATTTATTGCACAGATTAAATGTACTGTAAATGGGGTTGTCGATTTCAGAATAGTACCAATAAAGACACACTCTGAAATGATGAATTTCCAACCCTTCATTCCAGAAGATAGTTTTTCGATTAAAAAAAAGATTATTAAAAGATCTAAACCCTTTATACATAATAAAATAAAATTTTATTATGGAGATACCTACAGACCAGACTCAGTATAACAATCTTCTTAGAAGTTGTTCATATATAAGTTCAGCCTATGTTTGGAGATTATTATCTAAGTCTGTACATTCACCACTCTCCAGCATTGCTTAAATATAGATCAAAGGAAGGTAACTACTCAGCGATCTCTTAACCGCTTGAATATTTTGAATTTTTATAAAAATGTAAAATAAGGAGATGGAAGAGATTGAGGAAATTTTAAAACACTTTTTTTCATCTCCATATCTCTGTAATCCCTATATCCCCTTTTATTACACCTCTTATTTAAATTTTGAATATAGCTGAGCAGTCACAAAGGAAGAAAGATTTTTATTGGTTTCAATAAAACAATATTGAGATATATCAGTCAAAGACTATATTCTCCACTAATGCAGTCTCAGGTTTATGGCCTGACCGCAAGATTATGTTACTTCTCAGCTCTTCCTTTGTGATAGGATAACTGGTATTATGATGTAGTCCTCTACTCTCTTTTCTGATAATAGCGCTTTCAATAATTAACTTAGCGACTGCAGAAAGATTCCTTAGTTCTACAAGTCTTGAGGTTAATGTACTTTTCTTATAATATTCTACTATCTCATCATTAAGCAGTAATATCCTTCTGTGAGCTCTTTGTAAACGGAGGTCAGATCTAACAATGCCTACATAATCCCACATAAGCCTTTTAATTTCTTCAATATTATGTTGAATCAATATCCATTCCTCCAAATCAAAGGTACCCTCTTTACTCCAATATGGATATTCTGGGATCTTGATATTATCACTTTTACTCTTTAATAATTTGGATGAATGTATAAAAGCTCTATGAGAAAACACTACTGCCTCGAGCAAAGAATTGCTTGCGAGTCTATTTGCGCCATGAACACCTGTACAAGCCGACTCCCCTGAAACATAAAGATTTCTTATTGATGTCCTTCCATTTATATCTGAAACAATACCTCCGCATAGATAATGCGCAGCTGGCACAACTGGAATAGCTTCCCTTGAAATATCTATCCCTTCTTTAAGGCAGTGTTCATAAATATTAGGAAATCTCTTCTGTAAAAACTCCTTGCTTTTGAAGGATATATCTAGGTATACACAGCTTTCCCCTAATCTCTTAAGTTCCTTATCTATAGCTCTTGCCACAATATCTCTAGGGGCAAGGTCTTTTAGTGGATGAAGTCTATCCATAAATTTCTCACCCCTTGAATTTACAAGGATTGCGCCTTCACCCCTTATCGCCTCGCTAATTAAAAGAGCTCTGCCTTTCTGTTTCTTTACATATAAAGCTGTTGGATGGAACTGAAAAAACTCCATATCAGCCACTATTGCGCCAGCTCTGTAAGCCATTGTTATACCATCACCAGTTGCTATTTCTGGATTTGTTGTATGAAGATATACCTGCCCAACTCCACCACAAGCGAGTAAGGTAACCTTAGAATTGAATATATGAACATGGCCTGTTGAATTTTCAAGGATATAGGCACCATAACAGGTTATTGAATCCTTAGTTATCTGATCTCCTTCATGAGATAAGAATTTTAATTGATGCTCTGTTAAAAGATCAACTGCTGTATGATCTTCAAATATACGGATATTATCGATTGAAGCGATCTTGCTAAGCAAGGCTCTTTCTATCTCCCTGCCGGTTAGATCATCTGCATGAACAATCCTATTATGTGAATGCCCCCCTTCCCTGCTAAGGTCAGGCACATAGTTTCCATCTCTCAAACTCTCCATTGAGAATCTTGTACCCCAATCGATAAGCTCTCTTATTCTTTCAGGACCTCCCTCTACAAGAACACGTACAGCTTTGCCATTGCACAAACCGGCCCCGGCAGTAATCGTATCATTTATATGACTCTCAATTGAATCATCAAAGGACAAAACAGATGCTATCCCGCCCTGGGCATAATTTGTATTGGAATCAAAATCCTTCTTCTTTGTTACAATATTCACACTTCCTACAGTAGAAGCCTTGATTGCATATGTAAGTCCAGCAATTCCGCTTCCAATAACAAGAAAATCTGAATAGTATTTTTTATTACTATACATTTAGTATATCCCAATAATTATATCCTTAAAGAGCTTTATTTATTATTAGAATGCTCTTTCTCATTTTCTATGTGCTTATAAGATTTCTTTAGTAATGACATAAAATTATCATAAATATTATCCTTCAATTGAGATAAGGAAACCTTCCTCAGCTCTGCCAGATACTTATACGTATGGATTACATATTCAGGTCTATTGTCCTTTCCACGAAATGGAACTGGCGTTAAAAAAGGGGCATCAGTCTCAAGTAGTATCCTGTCTTCTGGAATATATGAAGCTGATTCATGAAGTGTATTAGCTTTTTTGTATGTAAGATTACCAGCATATGATATATAAAATCCAAGATCAAGCACTCTTTTAGCTATCTTTTTATCTCCGGGGAAGCAATGCATAAGCCCAACCTCTGGTGCCTTTTTTTTCAGGATACTTAGAGTTTCCTCCATGGCATCCCTTGAATGAACAATTATTGGCAAATCCCAACGCTTTGCCAAGTCCAACTGATGCTCAAAGGATTGAATTTGCATCTCCCGGGGTTGATGCATCCTATAAAAATCAAGCCCTGCTTCGCCTATCCCAAAAAGGAGTCCTTTATCTTCAGAATTCATGATCCTATTTACGAAGTCTGAAATATAAACAAGGTCTTCATTAATAGCTCTTGATGAAGGATGAATCCCGGCAGTAAATAGGATGCCTTCATGTCTTTTTGAGAAATCATAAGACCAATTAAATCCATTAACATCTATTGATATCTGGATCGTTTTACTGATATTATTCTCCTGAAGTCCCTGAATTAAAGACTCTTCTGTGTTATTCTTTTTATCTAGACATAAATCGAAATGTGCATGAGAGTCAATATACATTATTATTTATTCCTTAATCGCCGTCCAGGTGCGCAACCGCGGCAGGTTCAGCGCGACGGCGGCCTCCCACTGGCCCACCGGCACCGCCTCGATGCCGGCCCGGTACACCTCAGCGCAGTAGGTCGCGTAG
>JAXHTB010000255.1:0-5787 GCA_034190185.1 Spirochaetota bacterium
CGATGTTCCGCGAGCGGGCCGGGCGCTTCGAGTTCGTCGCCGACCTGGTGGCCATCCACCTGATCCCCACCCTGCAGGTGTTCCTCGGAATGGTGCCGGTGTACGTCGCGGTGACGACGCCATGCAAAAAGAAGTGTTTTGGAATTTATTTGCCAACCTATTTCAGCAAAGGCTTGTACATTCCATGTATCCTTTATCTCGTATTTCCCGCTTTCAATATCTTCAATAGCTGTAGCAGATCCGCCAATATAGGTTTCACTGCCCTTTGACTGGACATAGATACCGAAATTAGCAGGATTAACAAGATATCCACCACTAAAACTAATTATAAAATCACCTAATAGTATATCAGAGTTAATATATCCAATATATGAATATATCCAGCTTTTGTTAAATTCAACATCCTCAGAGTCTGCTATATAATAAAAATTGGCAGCTCCCCCGAGATTAAGTCTTAAATATCGAGTATTGATTTTATAACCAACAGCAAATTTTGGTATAAATGATTTAATATTTTCAAGTCGTTGTCCAGTTGTTATTTCGCGGGATACTGTTACAACATTATATTCATCTGAACCTGTTACTGCAGTGGTGGGAGTAGAAGCCTCGTCGAATCTTGAGTAATTATTTAATGGAACATAGGGTTTCATAACATCTATATAAAATCCATAGAAAGATACTTTTATCTGAATATTTGGATCTTCATACATTGAGCCGAATCCTTTGGAGCGATAATAGTTTGCTGATTCATGAGACCATTTGATATATGGACACCAATCCTGTCCTATCATGATCTTGTAACTTCCACGGTCATATTCTCCATATGCTTTGCGTATCCTGACTTTGTTATCATTTTCAATATCATCGATACCCAGTTCAAATACTCCTTTATATTTTTCGTAATTAAAATTAAACCCAAGGTTGCTATGTTCATTTATTCTGTAAATAAGGTCAATATCTTCATTCTTATCCTGTCCAGCAGAGTAGGATATGTCCTGATTAGCTCCAAAAAAGAGGTATAGATTTCCATAAGGTTTAATGTTTTCAAAGGCTTTCAACTCTGGAATAAATCCAGCTAAAAATAAAAAGATTATCCAACTAAAAAAAATTTTTTTCATAAGTCTCTCCTGAATTTTTATTTTATATATAATCTAAAATATAAGTTTATAGAGTTTAGTAACATGTTCCTTTACTAACCTGATATTAAATACTATATATTATTTAAGAAAACTAAAAGATACTGTATACTTATATTCTATATTCAACGCAACTCTAATATCAGTATTTCATCCGTGTTGAACTGCGACTAAAAAATCTCGTATTAGATTCGATAGATACAGTATAATCCTGGTAATCCTGCTGTCGTGGATGCTATTTCTTTGTAGAAAGCGCCCTGCTGATCAATCTCTTGTTTGCCATGATATGCTCTGTTTTTTGAAGTTTGAGCAATGTTTCTTTCACTCCAGGACGCTTGCGGTATTTTAAAAGGAAGCGATACATCTCTCCCCTGACAATATCGTTTTCTTCAAATTGAATTTCATGACATATCTTTTCAACTGATTCATAGTTAGCATTTCTATTATGCATAGCGTTAATCAGTGATGTCCTAACATTTGGGTCTTCTTCATTACTAAGCTCTTCAGCAAGAACTGAATCGATATCATCTCCGCTATAACCTGACAGGGAATGAGCAGCAGAAGAACGGATTGCTGGAATATAAGAATTAAAGCAGTCAATTATCGGAATAACAAAATTTCTATCTCCTGTATTGGCTGCTGCGCGGATCATAGCGCACCGGCTGCTCACATCGTTAACTGTTGAAAGTTCAGACTGAATCTCTGTTTTTATCTCTTCTGCTTTATGTCTATCCTCATCAGTTTCATTTTTTGACATTCTCCTTGAAATGCGTCCAAGTGAGAGAAGAGATGTATTTGATACTTTTCTGTTTATGTCATTCTCGATGTCTCTTTCTCTATAGTTTTCCCAAAGGCTTGATAAAACGCTATTGTCAGGTCTTTTTATATCTCCAAGCGCCATAGCAGACTGAATTCTGCTGTCCGGAGGGTATTTTTCTCCTTGTGTTATCTTGACCAAGGCTTTTTGAGCTGTTGTACTCTGTTCGCATTCTAGAATATTGATGAGCATTGCTCTTTGATCCTTATTTAAGTCATTTTTTAAAATATACTCAGGTATTTCTAAAACTGCTTCAGGATGCAGTTTTAGAAAAAATAAAAATTCATCAATGCAGGAGGGACTGAATTGTATATATTTTGCAAATTGCTTAACGACAAATTCGCTGAAATTGATATTGCCAAAATAGTAATTTAACCTTTGTAATTCGTTTCTAAGGGCAATAGATACTGTTTCCTTTGGATTGTTCTTCCATGCTGATATTTCAGCAATAGGTTTTCGGTTGCTCCAGAGAGCAAGGTTTTTGTCAGGATTAAAAGGAATTTTTTTCAGGGATATGCTTGATGAAAATTTAACTAGCATATCTCCATTCGCGTTGTAAAAGGCTGTTAGGCTTTTACCAATTAAATTTTTTATCCATGTGTCTGGATACCCATATTCGATATTAACAATCGATTCTAAAATTTCAACAGATTCACAATTTCCGGTAAAACCTGTAAAACTGAATATCTCTTTGTAATCCTTTTTATATTTTGTAAGTCTTTTGTTATAATTATAATGGGCATTATACAGTCCGTAGATATCACTTTCTTCAGTTGTCCAAGATCTAAATAGCGTACTGGGTATTATCACCTGGATATTTTTAATAAGATTTTTAATTTTTTCCTCATCCTCTAAGGATATATCATTAGGGAAGTCAAAGCTCTTTAAACTGCCGTCAGGCAAGAAACTAACATAAAACAGTTTAGAAAAAAGTTCTTCAAGCCCTTTATTCTGCTTACCTTTATATTTAACATATACTGGGCTAATCTGAAATCCTGCTCTGATCTGACCGCTATCAACTGTAAAGATTCTAAGGTTTACAATACCTTTCATCTCTATACCACCATGCACTGCAAGCCTTTCTGCCTGATTTGGCATATGGAAGAATGTATTTGAAGAAAATCGATACATTTGACGCGATTTTTCTCCCCAGTATATTAACGGCGGTCTGTTAAAATAAAGATATCCAACAGCAGTTAAAGTGAATAGGGTAGTAATAGATATGATTATACTTAATTTATTATTGAAAATTTTCATTATTCCAGATTTAGGTCTTCGTATTCATAATTAATAAGATCGGAATTCTCTACATCATTCCATGTAGTCTTATCGCTTTCAGCCCAAGTGTCTTCATAGATCAGCCATTTCCCGCTTTGAAAGCTTATGAAAGGCATATTGAGTATTTCCATACCAAAAATTTCTGCATAAACTGTTAATGTGCCGCTTGGACCTGTAATCCATATCTCAGGGCCAATTGCAAGGCTTCCTCTTACCTTGCCCAGATTTTCAGTGGCATTGCTATAATAGGTTTTTGTATAGCATCCTATTAAAAAATCAAGATAGAAGAGTTCTATCTCTCCCTTTAGTCCTATTGTAAGATTATCAAGTACACTGACTTCAGCCGCAGCATGAATAGTAAATAATAAACTAACCCCGCCGCTTATTCTGAGGCTCCCGTCTTCATTTATCCGTAAAGTCATAAGGGGACAATAGTACCCCTTGCCTCCAATTTTTATTTCAACACCTGTTCCTACAGCTTCAATCGGTATTGTTACTTCTGGGGAGTCAACCGATCTTGGACCAATAAGTTCATGGTCATCGAATCCCTTTTGAGTATCTGAAAAAGAATATAATTGAACATGTTCACCAGTTTCATCAGAAATTTCACTGATATTCCCAAGGAATAATGATACAGGACAGGTTATATCTGTCATAAAGAAGTCATAAAAAGATTCATCTCCATCAAAAGGATGAGATTCTGCATTTAAAAATAATTGAGCCCCCATTTCATATTTACTTATATGTAAGGTCGCCTCATAACCCATACTAAAAAAACTGTAATTTCTGAAAAACATACCTCCGTGTACTTCCAAAATCCCGCCAAATAGGTCATCTCCGATGTTTTCTCCCAGACCAAGCCAGAATATAACAAGATTTTTATAATCAGGATCAGGTGGATCTAACTTGCTGTATGGGTAGAAAACAACACCTTCATTGGGTTCCACATCGATTTTTTCAAGACTCAGTATAAGGTTTTCAGTTTTTGTGTTGTTAGCCAATGTGCTGGCACCATTTTCGTTTCCATCTTCAATAAAATCATCTTCGTTATATTCACTATTATCCGAGTTTGGAATAATAAACCGCGTTTCCTTTACAGATCCATCCTCGTTCACAACTGCTTTAATTTTAAAGGTATGGTCTCCATAGTCTTCTTTATCGATTTTATGTCGAAGTGCGCTGAGTGGATAATCTTCTTTTTGTGTTTCGCTTTCCCAATTATCATAATTTGATTCAGAAAAATAATCTAAATTGCCGATATCATCAGGTATACGTAATCGAAGTGATATCCGCTCAGTTGTATTCTTGCGCAATATCTTAATATAATAGTCCTCAACATAACCTTCCATAGATCTGTCGTATATCTCAAGGGGGACAGTGACTTCACCATCCTCTGATTCAAGATAAAATGAGATCGGTACGTTCAATGCGTCACTTGACGAAGACCTGACATGTACAGTACCTGAGAATGTGCGGTCAGCTATACTCGGTTTTATATACATTAGTTCAAGACCCGCATTCTCCGCTCCGGGCAGTTCGCTTAGGTCAAGATTATAGAAGGTTACTACATCATTAGGGTAATCCTGTTCGCCTGTAAAGAAGAGACCTTCTACTGAAAGATCAGGTTTTTTCATATAATCTGTAGCTATAGAAATAGTATTGCTTTCATCAAGTATATCCTTATATTTTGTATATATGATGTAAGGATTGATCTCAGATCGTTGGTTTTTGTCAACCTCGGCAACAACATAATATGTGCCTACTTTAAAATCGCCAGTAAATTCATCTTTTGACTGATCCGCTGGCACATTTATTACAAGGCCATATTTATTAGTCCCTTCTTCAATATGATCGATTGTTGTAAGTGAGCTTTGATAACAGTAGTACATCCGCATATCTTCAATAAAAGCAATACCATCATCTACATCGTTTACATCATCAACATTAAGCAGGTAAAATTGTATAGGAATATCATCTTCATCATATTTAGCTGTAAGTTCAACATTTACAGGAAGACTATGTCCAATGTAAACCTTCTTGTCAGATGAGGCCGCTTTAGAGGATAGATCATCAACAGGGGTTGTAATACTGCTGATTGAATATTCATTATAGGATACTGCACTATCATCAAGACAAGCTGTCAGGGCTAATGACAGGAAAATTAAGAGATATAATATTGACTTAAAAGTGTGTTTTGCAGTTATTTTATTATTCATTTCTCCTCCTGATCTTCTAATTATTTGGGAACATCATAAGATAGTATTCAACTGCTTCATCAGTCCAACCAAAGGGATTCATTACAAAGTATTCCTTAGCGCCAACAATTGTTTCACTGTATGTGCCGTAATCCACTCCTACTGCATCATAGTCATAAAAAGGGTCATCCTGTTCATAGCTTTCCATTACTATAGGCATCCATAATGGATCAGGTGCAAAATCGGGATCATCCGGATCAAATGGGAATATCTTATAATATGTTTTTCTGAATATTGCCTTGATATATTTATTTATATAACTGTCATCAAATACCGGCAATGTCACTAGATTTGATCGAAC
>JAXHTB010000256.1:0-5786 GCA_034190185.1 Spirochaetota bacterium
TTTTCATATTTAATGTGATTCCTTATAAAAATATATGGGAATGGATTAATTGCTCATCGAAGATAATGAATTCGGAATATTGTATAAAGGTAAACGAATGATAAAAGTTGCTCCTTCACCAGCTTTGGATATTGCTTCTATTACTCCATTATGTTTCTCAATAATCTGCTGACAGATAGAGAGGCCAAATCCAATCCCTTTAGCTTTTGTGGAAAAAAGAGGTTGAAATATTCTATCAATATTTTCATCAGAAATACCAGAGCCAGTGTCCTCAAATATTGTTTCAACAAATTGCCTTTTCTCATCAACCTCTGTCTGAATAGTCAGTTTACCCTTGTTACTCATAGCTTGAAGAGCATTTGTTATAATATTCTGGAAAGTTATGCAAAGTTGCTCCAAATCTCCCTGAATAAATATATTTTCCTGTACTAATTTAATAGAAAGCTCAATAGACTGAGGAATATTCGAATTATCAACAACTCTCTTTATAACATCTGCAAGGTTTAGTTTATTCTTTACAGGATGTTTCATCTGAGTAAGATTAATCAGGCTTTCGATTATTGAAGTGGAACGTTTTATATGCACTTTAATGCGATTAAAATGCTCATCAAGTTTTGGATTGATCTGATCTTTGAATTTTCTTTTAAGAAAATATACAGAGCTGTCTATCACACCTAACGGATTTCTAAGTTCATGAGATATACTTCCAGAGACTTTACCTAACACAGCAAGACGTTCTGCAGCTATAAGCTTTTCCTGAGTTTCTTCCAATTCCCTTGTTCGATCCTCTACAAGAGCTTCAAGACTATGTCGATAAATCGACAGTTCCTTTTCAGCCTTTTTTCGATTGGTTATATCGATAATCGTTGCAAGGACAGCCGCATACCCTCTATACTTGATAATCTTAGAGAAAATGTCAACCCATCTTGTCTCACCCTTTTTTGTTATCATTCTAAATTGATATTGAGTCACAATATCCTTTTCGCCTCTTCCTTTCTTTTGTCCTTGTTCATTAACTAAGCTAAGATCATCAGGGTGCACTATTTTATAAAACTCATTCTTTCTCCAATTTACTATTTCCTGAATTGAATATGCAACTATATCAGCAAATGCCTTATTAGCATAAAAAATTACTCCATTCTGAATAATTGTAATTGCTAAAAAAGATTGTTCTGAAATGCTTCTAAATTTCTCTTCACTTTCCTTAAGTTCCTCTTCCACCTTTATCCTTTCAGTAATATCTTCAACTATAGATAAAATAACATCGTTTCCTTCTAAGACAAATAGTTCTAGTATTAAACTAGCATTAAAAAATTGGCCATCCTTTCTCTTCAGTTTAATATTAAATCGACGTACTATACCTTTTGACAGTAACTCATTAAATATTTCTTTACTGTCCTTTGGATCTTTATAGGCATTCTTTAAATTTAAATGCTCTAATTCTGCTTTAGTATAACCTGATATTTTATATGCTGTATTATTACAAACAATAAGCTTCCCATCTAAAGTAGAAATGGAGATAGCTATAGGGGCTCTTTCAAAAAGAGTGCGATATCTAAATTCCGACTCCTGTAATGCTTCTTCTGCCAGTTTACGCTCAGTAATATCTGTAACATGTCCTAAGATATTAGTTATTTCACTACTGTTATCATATAATGTCCTCCCCTTATTCATAAGCCAGAGTACAGTCCCATCTGGTTGAACAACTCGATACTCTAATGGAAATCTTGATGTGTCATCTAGTGGTTTCTTAATCGATTTTTCTATCATTCCTATATCTTCAGGATGAATAGAATTTTTATAACCTCTCAGATCTTCTAACTCATCAGCAGTACGTCCAAAGAACTGAGTTGGATCACCAAACCAATTAATTTTTTGACAACGAACATCCCAATTCCAAAGTAATGTTCTACTAACTTCCTGAAATCGCTGTAATAGTTCCTCCTTCTCTTTAAGCACTATAATATTTTCTTTCAATCTTTCATTGGAATCGTACAGTTCCCAGGAATACTCAGCAACCTGCATCTTTAGCTCATCATTTTCACGGATTAATTTATTAGACATAAACCTATTCTTTGCGATAAAGACCAGTCCTATAATTACGCTAATAAACAGAATACAGGTTACAGCAATTATAATTATTTTAAAATAAACATTACCATCATCTGTAATAACTCCAAGATCCGATATATTAGCAGTTTGTTTATATTTTACCAATAATTTATCAAGTTTTGTTGAATCCTTAGGATTTTCTATGGAATTAAGTGCGGATATAACAGTGTTATCTATGGTTAAAATCTTTGTAAGAATAATTGATTTAGGAATAACTTGAGTTATAAGTGATGCAGTTAAGGTGATATTATCCTCTAATTCTGGTTCAATCCTAGTTTTTGCAATTCTTCCAACAAAATTTACAAGTATAATATCTAAAATAAAAAAAAGGATAAAAGCAACAAAAATGCTGATACGCAAACTATGAAACATTTCAATAAATATCTTAACAAACTTCTGAGTTATTTTCATCTGTTTTTTATTGCTTGCGCTATATATCGGCTAAAGCAGAAATTGAGATAAACTGAGTCAACAACCACCGCCAAAGGTAGGGGTTTGATGAGCCCCATAGGGGCTTTTTTACTCAGCTAAAATAGTTTTCCTTGATTCTCTAGTCTATCAAGTTTATCCTGATCTTTTATATACTTACGAATCATTTCTTCATTTTTACCTACAGTATTTACGTAATACCCCCTACTCCAAAAATGACTGCCCCAATATTTCTGCCTTAATTCAGGAAACTTATTAAACATTCTTATTGCTGTCTTACCTTTCAACTTTCCAATTACTTCTGAAATAGAATATTTCGACGGTATTGCTAAACACATATGAATATGGTATTTACTTACGTTCTCTTCAATAATCTCTACTCTCATCCATACACAGAGTTTTCTTATTTCATCTCTTACTGCTTCCCTTATCTCTCTATTAAAACCATGTAACGATATTTGGGGATTATTACAATATGATACTTGCAATCCCAGACTACATGTTGTAACTTGTTCGTACTCATTTTTTTCCTCCTGTAGCATATTTTTGTTCAGGAGGAAAAATTTTTAACTTTTTCTAAACTAATAATTTTTTAATCTAATAATAGGTGGAACTCTTCCATACTTACCAACATAGCTGGTAGTTAAATTTATAATTTACAGCAATGGAGCCAAGAAATCAAATACAGAGAAAAGATCTATACAGGATTGTTGATTACATTTCTGTTACTATACCCGGCAAATCGACAGGTGCGTTCTTGACTCCTTACATTATTAAGAGATAAAAGAGGATAGAAAATTAACCCAATTCCCGATACATTTAAAAAATCGACAATTTTTTGCTATTACTAAAATTATATTATTTGTAATTTCCTATAAAATATCTATAGATCAGACTCAAATACAATTTTCAATTTAATGCTTGATAATTAAAAGGCAATTGCACCGTGAAAATTGATCCACCTTTATTTGAATCCGATTCTACTGCAATAGTTCCTTTATGCATTTCAACTATTCTTTGGCATATAGATAGCCCAAATCCCATACCTCTGGGTTTTGTAGAAAATAGAGGCTGAAAAACTCTATTTATATTGTTAGAGCTAATACCAGCACCTGTGTCTTTGAAAAAAAGTTTAACGAATCGTCCATCCTCTAGATCAGCTTGAATTATTAATCTCCCCTTTCCCTCCATTGCTTCAATTGCATTCTTTATAATATTCGTAAATGTCATCCTAAGCTGTTCATAATCTCCAAAAATATAGATATTGCTATTTGCTAATTTTGTTGAAACTTCAATTGACTCAGGCACTTGAGAAGCTGAGATTGCATCATCAAGAAGCACAGAAAGTTCAATGCTTTTTTTTGTCGGTTCTTCCATCTGCATCAGTTTTTGCAAGCTTTCAATAATGGCGGTTGAACGCTTTACATGTTCACGAATGCGATCAAGATGCTGAATTATTTTTGGATCATCAGTATCTCTTAGCTTTTTTATCAAATAATATACAGAGGAATCTATAACTCCAAGGGGATTTCTTAACTCATGAGAGATGCTTCCGGAAAGCTGACCAATCATTGACAAAGGCTCCGCAACCATAAGCTTCTCCCGCGTTTCTTCCAGATCTTTTATGATATCCTTATAATCATCAACCTTTATACCTGTTTCCAATGATATAACTAATTGAGAAGCTATGATCTCTAGAAACTTTCTAAGGTTATCAGTGAACATTGAACTTGAATGATTATTTTGCATGTAAATAATACCTGCAAGCTTTTCTTGGTTAAATATTGGTTGGCATATAACAGAACGAAGTTTAAATTGCTGAACATCTCTATCATGTACAAAAGGACCCTCTTCTATTGCATTATCTAGAAAAAAGGACTTCTTTGTGCGCCATACATAGCGAACAATTGCCTTGCTAAGTCCGATAGAGTTAGACAACGATTCCTTTTTTACTATGAGCTCAAATTTCTTTTTCTTTATCCACTGACAAAGGATAACAAGAGAAGAATTTTCCTCAACTATAAAATATCCATGAGTTGCTCCGAAAATTTCTATGAAAAATTGTGCTGAGATTTCTATAAAACTGTTAAAATTAACTTTATATGATTGTTTATTATAAACAGTTTCAAAAGGTTTATTATAAGATATATGATAGTTAAGATCATCTTTATCATCTTTCTTGTCATCAACTGTTTGAAAAAATTTAGTAAACCTGTTCCTTAATAAATGATATTTCTGATCAGCATTGCATTTCATGTAAATTTCTGATGCTTTTTTTATATAGAACTCTGCCTGCTCATTTCTATTCTCAAACAATAGTTCACCAAGACATTCGAGAATATGCCCCTTAAGTAGAACATACTCATGTTCAGAGGCAATATCAATGGCATCGAGATAGAGATTTCTTGCCTCACTAAAATTCCCAAAAATTCTTTTTTGCTCAGCATAGATCAGGGCTAAATAGGGATTAAGAGCAGGCCCAAAGTTTGCCCAGAACTTAACTTTATCAAGCGAGGTCCTGATCTTGGTCAATACTGCATCCTTCTTTTCATCTGTTAGGTCCATCCCAGTCATTCGTAGTGAATTAAGCATAAAGAAAATATGCCATATTCTATTTAGGATATTGCCAGTATGTCCGGGAAGATAATATTCTCCCTGATTTAGATATTCATTAGCCTTCTGATAATTCCCAAGATAATATTGTGTCATACCAGCAAGAATATAATAATTGCCAAGCTTGATAAAATCTTCAGTCAGAAGCCATATATCTATGTTCTTTTTCATGGAGATCATTTTTCCGTCTACTTTCATTGGTTCTACTAAGGCAGCTTTAATCCCTCTGGATACATCTTTAGAAATACTTTGATCATATCTTTCAGCGAATTTATCACATTTAAACATCTGTTCTTCAATCATTTTCAGATCTTTTGCCTGATAAATACAGCTCCATAAGGCTGCACAATAGGACAATCCAGTATGATAACGATCTCCAGATCTCTTCCCGCTTTCAATAGATTCTAAACAATAATCATAAACCTCGGCAGGAGACTTGCGCCAGTGAAGGCATAACCATACTATAGAACTCAAGCCTCGGGTCTGCCCAGAAGAATCAGGATATTTCCTGCATAAATGGATTATTAAGTCCTCGTATCTAAAGGCTTTATGAAAATTGCCCTTCTCAAGAAGAAATGCCATATACACGCTAAAAGGATAGATTGCCTTATAATGAATACCGGTATTTAAGC
>JAXHTB010000257.1:0-5786 GCA_034190185.1 Spirochaetota bacterium
TTCCTTTCCTGATGGGACTGATGTATTTGAGATCATCTCCTCGATCTTTTCAAAAATTTCTTCAGAAATACCCTCATCTTGCAACCCGCCTGAAACGATCTTAGGAATATTCTTTTCTATACTTGAGTCATCTGTATTATTGATAAATGACTGATTTTCCGGATCTATGATCTCAGTATACTGACCGCTTTCTGGTACCTGTTCTATGGATAAGCTTTGCCCACCCCTTATCTCATTATTATCTTCACTAAGATCTTCCACCTTTATTAAGTTATTTTCTGATCCTGCATTAGTAGTATTATTGATTCCTTGCGTTATTGTACAACCATTGACCCATTTTTTAAGGTCATTCTTGTCTGTAATATTATAATAATCATTCTTGTTTTTAAAAGCTCTGTTAAAGGAAGGTATTTCTGTTTTTTTAGAGATTATTGCATTTTCCTTAATGTAGTTGTACAGATTCTTCTCCCTGATAATATGAATATCTTTTGCCTTGCCAGGATCGTTATTAACAATCACATCATAAGCGATCTTAAGTAATTCAGCCTTTTCAACATTAGCATGTCTGAATAAATTATCATAATTATGTAATATATTCTGTACAGCATTAGAGTAGTCTTTCTTCTTATCATCTGGAACTGTCACGCTATGTAAATAATTTTCTGTTTCATTATCAAGCTCTTCATTTATCTCCGGAATGCTGACAAAGGTTTCAAGGTCATCTTTTGTACTGAATATATTAAGATTAACCTCATATTCATTATTTAAAATACTACTCCTTAAAGCCTTATAAAGCTCTTCCCCTTTTAGGCCTCTTTCGGAAAGAGAAAACAAGCCGGATAGAGCATCATGGCTTATATCTTTTTCCTCTACTTCTTTTTTCAAAAGGATCAGTTTCTCTCTTAGTTCTTTGTCTCCTCTGCTATAAAAGCGTGTGTTATCAGTAACATATTCACTGAATTTTTCTTTATAGTATGCAATTGTATCCTTGCTGATATCGCCAATTACTATGTTAGTTATTTTGTCTATATTATTTTTTTTAAAATGATGCTTTACGGCTTCTATGGTGCTGTCTTTGTCAATTTCTCTGGCGCAGTATTGTTCCCCTGTAATCGAAAAAAACATCTCTTCCTTTCCATCTTTTAATATGGAATAACTGTCGAATAAAAAGGCCTCTTCACTTTCCGGAATCGATAGGAATCCCACACTGTCATCATGCTCAATATAATCATCTGTAAATATACCAGGGTACGCTATATTAACCGCCTCTAAAACCAGCGGTTCCTCATCTAAATACACCCTCTCCCACTCTCCCTGTTCATTAAATCCTGCTCTCCAATCCGTCTTCAACACTTCATTCTTGGGAGAATATCCTTTAGACCAGTCAAATCCAGATCGATCCTTTAATTTATCAAAAGAAAAACTGGACTTTTTAGGAATATATCTGTCAGAGACTGTACCATCTATATATAAGAATATATGGAAATCTGAATCCTTGTTGTTTATATGCTTCTCCTTTTCTGCAAGCAAAATATCCTTTTTAAGCTTTAGAGGAAGAAGCTCAGCGTAATCTTCTCCTTGTTCATTTATTATTCGTTTTGTAATTGGAGAAAACAAGGATGTAGTGCCGGCAAATGTCCATTTTAATTGCTGATCAGCATAACGGAGCATCATCATTTTTTGAAACTCCTCTAATCTCTCATTATCTAATTCGCCATTTTCGTTTATAAATTCTTTATCAATTGATATACATGCATCCTCTTCTTCACAAAAGCCATTCTCAATCATAATAGTGTTTATTGTTTCTTCGGACTCGTTCTTTATTTTCAATAGTTCCTCATCCGATGCATTGTTGTCTTTCTTCAGCTCAGCATATCTTCTAACTGAATTGCCTATCAACTCTGATTTCTCCTGATAAAATTCATCGCAATTATACTTCATAATTTCATTTATCATTTATTTTTCCTATGACCAAATTGGATTTGTACAAAATTTAAATTTGAAACGGCTTGCGTTAAATTATACATATTTTATTCATCATAATTAGTTGAAGCGACTTCAATATTTGCATTTATTATTCTATTGATCCTAGCGATTTCAGAGATCCATCTCTTTCTTTCATGATGTGTCATCTCAAATATTTCTTGTTTAGACCAGTTGAAGTGATATGCAATATAAGCTGCCTCCCTGTACACTTCTTCAGGGTGACAGCTTATAGCTCCCCCACTATGCTTAAGTCTCCGGTATATATGTTATTACAATTTGAACACTTAATTGGAAAACTTCTAAGAATTTTATGATTTATCTCATTAAGAAAATCAATTAAAAAGGAAAAGTTATCCGAAGATAGATTTTCAATTGTTTTAGTATTGACCACCCTTTCTTCTCCCAATTTAGTAATCACTTTACCTAATAACACAACATAGAAAAATGATGATGATTCCTTTACCCTCATATCACGGTAAACATCCATAATATCTTTTATTTTGATTAGTCTCATTTTTCCGCGAATCTTTTTAGGATTATTGTTTTCGTCAATGTAATCCTTGGGTAAAACAAAGTTAAATTCAGTCCGTATTTTCATTTTCATTCTTCTCTTTTGGTAATTCGACACCTCTGTTAAAAAACCAATCTTTTATATATTGATCAATCTTTTGCAGGGTGTCTTTATTTATTAACTCAAAACTAAATTCATTTAAAATATCTTTATTTAATTCATTAAAATAAGATTTTACCTTCTCCGGCAACTGCACAACTAATTCATTAGTTTCTTTATCTAATTCAACATACATCACATTATTCCATTTCTAAATTTTTAAATCGTCCTGGCAATGTATTTGGCTGATTAAAATCCTCATCTGGATTTGAATCTGCCTTTTTGACTTCTTCTAAATGACTAATTGACTGAACTGTTCTATTGTTAACTTTATTTGATATTAAATGATTTCTACCTTCTATATTAATAAATACATTTTGATTTTCAATAGTGAACATATTAAGTTCAGGAACTGTATATTTATTTTTTAATTCCTGGATCAATTCAAAAAATATGGGTGTTTTTTCAGGCATTGCGCTTAATGGACTTTCACTATAAACATCTTGTCCAACACTGTCAGAGATATTACCGTCATATGAAATTCCCTTATCTATAATATATATTTTAATTATATATGCAATAGTCTCTCTAAGAGTTTCGATGTCCATAAAATCAATTGATTTTAGAATATCTTCTATTGTCTTCCATTGTTCAATTTTATCGTTATTCATAAATTGATCCGGTTTTAGAGTTTTATATGCCTATATCTTGTTCATTTTTCTTCAGCAATTTGGCATAAATTGCAATTGTCCCAATTAGCGGTATCGACATCTGTATTATTAAAATTACAGTTTATTAAATTAGAATATTCAAAATTAACATCTTCAATATTTGCAAAGGAGAAATCACAATTTATTAACGATGATCCGTAAAAATTAGCTCCGCTTAAATTCATTTCCGAAAAAGATGAATCAATAATCAGCGATCCTGTAATATTAGATTTATTTATCCCGATTAAATGTTTCTTTGAACCTGGAGAAAATGATGTTTTTATAAGAACTGAATTATTCATCTTCATTTTATACATTTCACAGTCATCAAATCTTGAATCAATGATCCTTGAATTATTGAAAGAAATATTGTGCGCAATGCAGTTGTTAAAATAAACATTTAATAGTCTGGATTTTTCAAATAAGGCTTTAATTAAATTGCTTTTTGTAAAAAAAGAATCAGCCTGTTTTGATTGAAAAAAATTTATCTCCTGCAGATCTGATAGATCAACTCTCATATTACCGCAGAAAGATTTTTCCATGTTTGTCTTTTGCAAGGACGAAGATATTACCTCAATATTTTTTATATATACGCCGGCAATATTTATATCTGATAGGTTATTATCTATTATTTGACAGTCAGCCAAGCTTCCGTTTTTTTTGTAATCTAGTAATATAAGTTCTTTTGAATAATTTTCATATATCATTGTTTAACTTTTTATAATTTCAGATTTTTGTTGTAAATTAGTTAAACTATAATCTCAGTGGCAAATATCAATTTAAAATCATTCTCAATAACGCTAAGTATTTTAAGAGTTCTTTTAATATTTAATTGCTATTTGTATTCAGCGGTTTTACTGCTTCCTCAATTTTGGCTTCATACTTCTTGGACTTTTCCATACTGAAATAATAATGGTGTATATCTTTAAATAAATCAGTAAAATTGATTTTATCAATATTATGACATTCAGGACATCCAACATTAATTGTTTGATTAAATTCCTTATTTAAAAGATTATATAATATCTGAAGATATAAGAAATCAACTTCATATAGATCTTCAATTATATCAATGCTTATTGTGTTTAAATCGCCTAATTTTGTTATCACTTGGCATAAAACTAAAATATCACGATATCTGGAGTTAACTGAAGTTTTTTCATTATTATATATTATTATCTCATCATACGCTGTTGCAAGTCTCATCCTGCCGTCCCGATGAAAGTTGCCGTTCTTATCTTCATATCCAATAGGCAATGTAAATTCAAATTCCTGCGCTTTCATTTCTTCACTATCCTTGTTTATTTTTTTATATATTAGATTAAGTCAAAATCTAAAATCCCAAACAATTAATCTATTATTACAAACCTTAAAGATTCAAAGTGAAATATTTAGTGTTGCGCTAACAATTCAAAAGTATTATTTTACAGCTTTATACCTGACTCCTGAGCTTTAGAACGGCTGTCAATTATACGCCCGACGTTTGGAGTGATGTTCTATAATTTGGAAGTCAGTATTTTATTTTCGTGTCAATACCGACCTTTTTCTCTTCCTGATAAAACTCCGATTTCTTTTCTCTTGCAATGACCTCACCTAATTCATTTTCAATATCTTCTGTTATCTGCAAACATTTTGATCCTTTTACGCCTTCAACGCTAATTTCTACCTTACCGGTTTTAGTAATTGTTATATTTAAATCATGTCGCTGCGTCATACTAGATTCCTCATATCATATTATTTTATCTATTTCATCTCAAGCTTTCGTATTTCTTCAATTTCATCAGAAAAGCTTACTAAACTTGTTTTTCTAGCTCTAGTGTTTGCCCATTCTCTTATTTTTTTAATTTCATCATCCATTGTTTGAGATAATGGTATCATTTCATTTATACTTACAATTAATCTTTCGTTGTTTAATTCTTCCTTACTATCAAATGCGTCATAAAGACCGGATATGATTACCTGTTCAATTTCTGATCCGGAATAGCCTCGAGTTAAATCTGCAATCATATCCAAATCGAACAGGGACGGGTCTCTATGTCTTTTGTTAAGATGAATTTTGAATATTTCTTTTCTTTCATTTAAATTTGGCAGATCAATATAAAAAATCTCATCAAATCTTCCTTTTCTTAATAATTCAGGAGGCAGCATTGAAATATTATTTGATGTGGCAACCACAAATACAGGGCTTGTTTTTTCCTGAAGCCATGTAATAAATGTGCCAAAGACTCTTGCGCTGGTTCCAGCATCAGAAACGCCGGAGGATTGCATTCCGGCAAATCCTTTTTCTAATTCATCCAACCATAAAATGGAAGGTGCTATTGATTCTGCTGTTATAATTGCCTTGCGAACATTTTCTTCACTGCTTCCAACAAGACTAGAAAATACTTTTCCCACATCCAGCTTTAATAGAGGAAGCTGCCATAGGGAGCTTATTGCCTTTGAAGTCAATGACTTTCCGCATCCTGGGATTCCAATCAGCA
>JAXHTB010000258.1:0-5740 GCA_034190185.1 Spirochaetota bacterium
ACTAACTCTAACAAGAAATTATATTATACAAAATTTTGGTAATTCATATATGAATATAAATAATCAAGATCACCTAAATGCTCTCGTAATAGACAGGATAGGAGAACTTGATGAAAATGTTATCCCCTTTCTTCAATCTGCTAATTGGATTGTAACATCAAATCGCGATGAATCTGAGATTGTAAATTTAATAAATCAGAAGCATTTTAACCTTATTATTATCAATCTTGATGAATTGAAAATGAAATTTGAGATAATAATGACCGAAGTTATATCAAATTATCCTGAAACTTCAGTTATTATTATTTCAGAGAGAGATAATCTTGATAATGCTATTGATGCATTAAATATTGGCGCTTGGGATATTGTACTTAAACCTATTGAGAATTTAACCCATTTGGGACATTCAATTATTAAAACAATTGAGAGATCTAGGTTATATCAGGAAAATGTTAAGTATCGAAATCATCTGGAAAAAGAGATTGAAAAACGAACTGAAGAACTGAAAATTGAACTTGATGCTCGGAAGAAAGCAGAAAAAATGCTTATGCGAAGTCTTGATAAAATAAACAAGGTTACAGATGGGATGATCAAAACGATTTCGTATATTGGCACTATTAAAGATCCTTATACTGGCGGGCATCAAAAAAGAGTTGCGCATCTTGCACGTTCTATTGCTGAAGAGTTGGATATAGATGACGAGAAAATAAAAGGAATATATGTTGCAGGAATGCTGCATGATATTGGAAAAATCTCTATTCCTACTGAAATACTAAGTAAACCAGGCAAGATAAGCGATGTTGAATTTCTATTGATAAAAACTCATCCCACGGTCTCATATGAAATACTAAAAGAGATAGAATTTCCTTGGCCAGTTGCGACAGCTACATTTCAACATCATGAGAAGCTTGATGGATCTGGATATCCTAAAGGCATTTCAAATAATGATATTCTGCTGGAGTCCAGAATTATCACTGTTGCCGATATTGTTGAATCAGTTACTTCGCACAGACCTTATAGAGCTTCACTTGGTATTGATAAGGCTCTAGATATTATTGAAAGTGAAAAAGGGATTTGTCTTGACACAAATGTAGTGAACGTCTGTGCAAAGCTTTTTCGCGATAAAGGATACAGCATCCCAGAGTTTATGTAAAAAATATATAAGAATTATCAGTCACTCAAAAAAATCAAACAGTCAAGATACACTATCACGATAATACTAAAAACAGCATCCAACTGCCGCATAGGAACAATCTGTTATGGAAAGTAAAGATATACACAATCCTGAAATGTATTATCGATTAACTTATAATAGTAAACTACAAAGTAAAATATAGTAACAATTATTATTATACAATAATTCCCTTTAACTCTTTTATCGGAATATCGCAATAATCGGACAGGAAGAAGAGAGAGAGCGCTGTAATAATAATAGAATGCTTAATTACATTCCGCTTAAGCATGCTTATAGTATCATTTTCTGTTGATAGAATGATCTCGATATCCTCTGCCAAGTCCAGAGATTGCGAAGCTGCTTTTTCAGCTTTAGGAGCATAGTAGAAATAGATATCATTGCTCATAATAGCAGGATTTGCAGCGAGTTTCTTAAGGAGGATCATATCATTAGCGCAATAACCAGTCTCTTCCATAAGCTCCCTTCTGGCTGCATGTTCAGGCGATTCATCAGGTTCTACAATTCCTGCAGGTGTTTCAATTGTAAATTCATCTGTTCCAAGGCGATGCTGTTTAACAAGAATTAATTCATCATCGCCAGTAGTTGCAACTATATTAACCCAATCCGGATGTTTTAAAATGTAGAAATTATGAGAAATATCCTTTTGGGGATGATAACATTCCAGATCCTGTATAGTGAAAATCCCTCCCTTATAAATGATATTGCGGTTTTTTATTTCCCATTTGTTCATTGCTTCCTCATCTTACTTTTATTCATATATATTCTTAAATAATCATATGACGTTACCCTGTGAATAAAGGAATACATTTTAATTAGATGATTTCATTCCAACAGACGCATAGAACTATCTGAGTGTACTTTATCTTACCTTGACATACAGATTGTAGATACGATCAATATGTATTGATAGTATATTTACGGTTCTATATAAACAGAATTTCCTGGAGAGCTAGTAATATAGGTTTTATTGCTTTCATCATACAGGAACGTACGTAATGTCAGCCAAGAATCTGTAGAGGCGATAATTTTATCGATTGATAATTTTGTAGTTACAGTATATTCTACATTCGTTATAATTATTTTACTTTCATAATTTATATCATTTGAGAAAAGGATTGCTATCGGAGTATCTATACCTTGATTAAATATATCATTGTCATCATCATCGTTATCTTCTATAATGTATTCTGCTTCTTCATATGAACTCATGAGTAGAAGCTCCTCCCTTGTCGGATTGATAAAAATGAGAAAACCTTTAAACCGCAAATTTTCTTCATTCTCTGATCGAAAAAGAAGTCCATAATCCCCATTATCCTGTTTTTGCAGTTGAATGCCGACCGGCGGGTTGGCAGGTTTTACATATTCAAATTTTACCTCGTCACAGGATATGAGTAACAGCAGTATAAATAAAGTAATAGCTTTCTTCATGAAATTATTTTTCAAATTCAATAGTAATTTTATTGCTAACACCCTCTGGTAAGACATTATCAAATCTATGATGCGAGCATAGAAAAATATAATATGTTCCATCTGAAAAGGGAAAGGGAATATACTCATTTATATCACTGACATACCAGTAGTAATGATATAGTGTAACTGTTCTAACCTTTTCCGGATCATAGTCCTCTGGGTTAACAGGATAGGATGGTTCAGAAGATGTATACCCTTCTATTTGAACAGGTTTATATGAAGACACGCTATCCCTGCTCATATTGCTTGTAGAAATATATACATTATATCCGTCAAAATAGTATTCATCATTATAACCTATAAACTCAACAATGATATTATCCCCATCCTGCCACGCATCTGTAATAACCGGAGGTGCAAGATAGTCATAACTATTATCTGAGATATCCATTGCACAGGATATGATAATAGAAAAGAAAAGAGTGAAAAATATTTTTAATGTTTTAACAATATTACTTTTACTTTTCGTATTTCTGTGCATAATATTGATAGAATAGTAAAGCATATATTATATCGAATTTATTGCTCCTGCATCAATTCTTGTTGGAATAGTTTAATATAATATTGAAGATGCTGTCAATCAAAACTTATATTCAACAATTGCATTTTATAACTATAAAATAAGTAAAGTAGTTGTATTATTCTGGACATTAATAACATTATGTGAAACATTATATATATAAATATAATATGATCTAATTAAAATTTTTTAAAACCTAAATCCTATCAATATATTAAAAACAATAAACTATTTAAACTGAAATTTTTACAAGTATTTATATGATGGTTATAAAATAATCCATCCATGGATTATTTAGGCGCTAAATAAAGTCAATTTTGAAAAAATCACATCCGTGTAATTTTCAAAAATTCCGTTAAGCTAAAATATAATAACCTATCATATTTTAATTCATTAAACTATCATTGGAGGAATAATGGATACTATTCAGATTGAGAAGCTTATAAACAAAGCAAGATTAATTTTCGCTACTTTTTTTATATTAACTTCTCTATCAGCTTACACAGGTGGTTCAGTTCCAGCAGTATACTATTCAATATTTATTGCAGCTATAGTTTATTATCTACTTGCATCAGTCAATCTAATATATCTAAGGAAAGAGAAAATTACAGATTCACTAATTTATATCTCTGTTACAATTGAACTGATAATAGTTTTTTTTGTTAAATATTCCTTTCACTATGACAGTTATAATGGATGGGGACTTGCTGTTAAAGAACCAGCTACATTTATAATTATAATTATTTTTGCTGTAATAAATGGACTTCGTTTCAACAAAAAGCTAAACCTCTTTTTTGGAACTATGTCTATTATAGTCTATGTTTTAATTGTACTTCTAGGAATCTTCTTAGGAGGTATGTCATTTGTTAAAGATCCAGAACTTATTTTTACACCAAAATCATTAAGGATTGCAACTGAACTAGCAAAGGTCCTTTTTATAGGCGGCAATTCATATTTCCTTTATGTAATGGCAGATTATACAAACAGGAATGTTAAGGAACTCGAGAATGCTCGGTCTGAGTCGTTTAAAAATTATAGTTTCATATCCAATATTTTAAGCACTGTAAAAGATGTTGCAAATGAATTGATAAAAGGAAGTAAGGAACTTTCAGAATCAACAACAAAGATCAGTTCAACTGTTAATGAAAATAACACTTTAATAAACGATATTACAGAAATCACTCAGAAGTTTTCTCACGGTATAGAAGAGGTGCGAAACAAAATAGATGAGCAGAATGAGTCAATTGAACAGAATTATCTTAAAATTCAGGAAATATCTGTTTTAATGGAGGATATAAATAAAGAAAGCAACATGCAAAGCTCCAAGGCAGAGCATGCGCTGAATCTAGCTGAAATAAATGAAAATTACATAAATGAAAGCGCAAAATCGATAAGTAAGATGCAGGAAAATTCAAAAAAAATTGAAGACATCTCAAAAACGATAAATGAAATTGCTGACAAAACCAACCTGTTATCGCTAAATGCGGCAATTGAATCTGCCAGAGCAGGAGAGTATGGCAGAGGTTTTGCTGTCGTATCTGATGAGATCTCAAAACTTGCAGGTATTAGCATTGAATCATCAAAAGAGATATCTATTATTATAAAAAGCACAGTAAAAAACATCGAAGATGTATCCCATACAGTTGAGTCAATGTCAGATGGGCTTAATGAAATAATTGAATTTGTAAAAGAAGATTCTGATTTTATCAAAAATCTTAATGAAAAGACTGATAAAGAGTACAACGAGAGCAAGCTACTTTATTCTTCAATCGTTGAAATTGATAAAACAACCAAAGAAGTCATATCACACTTCAAAACTCAAACAGAGTCCAATAAAAAAATAATGGACTGGATGCAAAAGATGACTGAGATGTCTGAACTTATCTCAGACAATCTGACAAAGCTTACAGTGTTATCTAAAAGGTTAGAGGAAAGCTCATTTAAAATGAATGGAATACTTGAAGAGGTAAAGGAATAAAAAAAATCCCTTTGCATAAAGCAATGGGATTGTACTTTCAATTGCTTAATTAGGGGATTAGCCTTCCATAGCTCATTTTGCCGCTAGTTGAATATTTCGATAAATTACATCCATGTAATTTATCGAAATTCTATTGCGGTTAAATTATCCATCCGTGGATTATTTAATAACGTTTAATACTAATTTCAAAAATAAACTTCCTTGTAATTTTATTGAAATTTCTTCTGTTTCAGTATAATTTAACATACCTTAAATAATATATCACCAGACAACTCCAACAGTTACACCTACTGAAGCACCAGAATTAAAATAATATATTATCGGGATATCGATCTTTACAGGCAAGATATTAAAACCGATACCCGTCATTATTCTGGCGCGAACAATAGAAGGATTCACGCCAGTAGTACTTCCATCAACATTTAGATTTGCAGGTGTGGTGGTACTATCAACTTCCCCCCCTTCCATACTAACATCCTCAAGCCTGGCTACTCCTGCTGCCTTCAGGTTAATATCAGTAGAACCAAAATTAATATCCATACCTGCTCCAAGATTGAAGTTCATAACCCAAAGAAGT